>NZ_CP020561.2:0-46804 GCF_003025345.2 Pseudomonas paraeruginosa | reverse complement strand
GTAATTCATAATTATGAATTACCAACCTTGTGTCAACACCTCTGGAGCAAGCTTGCGTCAGTCAGGCTCGGGACCAGTCTCCTCGATCTCCAGCACCTCCACCTCGGCAGGAGCACTTGCGGACAGATCCTGATCGCGCTCGGCCTCTCCTGCCTTCCACTCTCTGAACTCCGCCCGTTTCTCCTTCGAAGACAACTGCTCGAAACGTTCTGGGTCAGCGGCCAACTGCTCCTTGGACCACTGCTTGAACTCGCGCTCGTTCGCGCGCCTGGCGATGTTCTTGTCGTGCTTCGCCTGCAGGTCCGGTAGAACCTCCGGGCTCGCCTGCTGCTCTGCTGCGCGTTCCTTCGGCGTGAGCGCTGATTGCCGCTCTTCGTCACGGGTAACAGGCGTAGGGGAGGGCGCTTCGCTGGCCATCTGTGCTTCGAACGCTCGGTCCTGGGCTTCGATCGCTGCGATCGCAGCATCCACATCGATCCAGTCGGTTTCCTGGCGCTGCCGCTCTTGGTCCTCCAGCTGAGCCTTCTGTGCTTCCTGCACAGCGTCCGGGACTGCACCATAGCGCTGCTCCGCCTGCTCTATGAGCGACCGGGCCAGTGCGTAGCCAGGCGAGACCAGCAGCTCTTCGCGCAACACCGGGTTCAGGCGCTCGGTACGGTCACGTACCACCTGTTGGAAGGTTGCCCGGTAAGCCTCATGCTCCATCAAGGATGCCACCCGCTCGCGGCCGGCCTCGCTTCCATCCTCGCCAAAGAGCACCTGCACCGCATGCTCCTCTGCGCGCATGCCCAGCATCGCCGGAGCCGTGCCCACCTCGGACATCGATAGCCCACTGTTTCGCTCCCAGCGCGCCTCGCGCGCCAGGATCGCAGAGCCTTCCTCAGCATCCACGGCATGTGCGGCTTCCGGCGTGACCACCTGCCCGGGCTCCCGCTCGACCTGGCCCGCCTCTGCGGCCACCTCTGGTGCCGAACGCACCACCGGCTCCGCCGCCCAACCGCGCCGCTGCACCTCGCGCTCCAGCTCCAGCCCCGTGCGCTCGTCCCGGGTACGCACCAACACCGGGACAGTGCCCATGTCCTTCAGGCGAATCGCCTGTCCCAGCCTGAAGTCTTGTGCCTCCATCGCGTCCTTCAAGCCGACGCCCCAATACATCTTCTCGCCGGTCGCCGTCATCAGCCGCACGTAGTAGCTCATGTTCTGCTTCGGATCGTGCTTGTAGGGGGCGTCCCCATGGTCCAGCAGTACACCCTTGATCAGGCTGGGGTCGTCCACTTCAGCTTCGGCCGAGGCTGAAGTCTGCTCTGGCCCAACAGGCTCCGGCTGGTCCAGGTCCGCAGCGGTGATAGTCGCCCCCTCCCGTTCGGCCTCGATCTCGGCGCGGCGTTCAGACAGCAGCTGGTTCATACCCTTGTCGGTGAAGTGCACGTCCAACCCGTTCTTCGCAACCGTCTCGACGACCAGGCGCTTGAACTCTTCGCTACCCTTGATCGTCAAGGTGCTGCCGAAGCGTTCCTTGGCCAGCTCCAGGGCGACTTTCACCGCGGATTCGCTCATCGCTTCGCGCCTCAACGTGATCGCCTTGCCGGTGTCGACGAACAACGTCTTGTCGGACTGCTTGTCGAGGTAATGCACGTTCTGGCTGAACCTCGCCCGCTTGGTGTAGAGGTCGGCAGCGCTAAGCTCCCTCGCTCGCTCCCGCTGTTTCTCGGTGCTCACATCTTGCTTCATCCGCTCCATCAGGCGCTGCATGCGCTCCCTTGCCGGGGCTGAACTACGCCCCCGCTGATGGAGTTCTCCGGCGCGTCGTCGTTCGCGCTCAGCAACGCGCGAATCTCTTTACTACCCATACTGCGGTCCTCTTCTGGTGGTTGAGCCAACGTCGACTCCTCGATCCGCTGACGCGCCTTCATACGCTCGAACGCCAACACCGCCAGGAGCTGCTGTTTCTCCTGGCGGCTGAAACGTTCGTCGGCAAAAAGGGCGCGGCGGGTTTCATGAAACTGCTGGTCGACCCGCCACAGCGCCCGGCGCTGCGCAGGTCCGATCTGGTTCTCTTCGTGGCGGCGTAGGAAATACCCCGCCACAGTCGAAGCCGCCTTTCCTTCAGCCCTCCAGGTTCGTTTGCCTCCAGCTCGCCGGACTGCCATAGGTAGCGGGGCCGCCTCCACGCCCGCACTTCCGAACAAGCGGCTCGCGCGCTGCTCCAGCGCCTTGATTGAGGCGCTGCGCAGCGGATTGACGTAGGGGGGAGGGGAGGGGAACCTCAAAGCCAGGCCAGGACCGGGCTTCCACTCGAAGTTCTTTCTGTCTCGGCTGGGTCGGCCGGGTCGGCTAGGCCGTCCACCAGCTGGTCGCCGGCGAGCAGAACTCGCCGTAACCGTGGAGCCTGCCCCCACGCCAGTCGAGAGTTCGGCCGAGCGCTGCTGCAACGCGAGCATCGACGTGTCACGCTCTGGCCCGCCGGTGGAAACGGGAGGAGGAAAGGGGAACGTCAGTCCTCGTCCTGCAGGCGTTCGATCTCGCCCTGGGGCTGTTCCTCAGTCCGCGAAGGAACGGGGGCAGATCGTCGCTGCGATCCTCCTCTTCCTCCAGTCCTTCCTCCTGCTCTTCCGTGGCGTACAGCATGTCGCAGTCCAGGATCTCCTCCTGGTTCTTGCTGTCCCAGGTGAACGTATGCATCGCGCGGCAGTAGCAGCGAGCGGTCACCTTCGCCGTATCCCTCCCTGTGATCTGCCACATCGCGGCCGGACAGGTCTTGCAGGCCAGCGGCAGATCTGGAAGTGCCTTCTCTTCCAGCTTCAACAGGACTTCGCTGATGACTTCCCGCTCGCTCGGAAGTATGTAAGCCATACTGTTCTCCATGTTTTAAATAGAACTGTGATTCACGCTGCGCCAGTAGGTCGTGACGTTGCGCAGGTGAAGCTTGGTTGTAGAGTTTTCTAAATGAAGGGTGGCCTTGCTTACGTACTTGATTTCTTTGGCTCGCTCCGGCCAGGCTCGCAGGCGCTCGTTAATTACATGTCTCTCCAACGGCGGCTTCTTCAGTTCACGATGGACGATGAAGCTGTCGTGAAAAATAGTGTCCTTCAGATTGGTGAACTTAGCGTCACCGGGTAGCTTTACAGCAAGGTACTCATTCTCCTTTCCTTCATTGCGCACGCGAGTTTCCCCGAACTCAGCCACCAGGTTATGGAACTGCTCGCGAGTGCGCACATCCCGCTCAACGATCAGTGAAACCAGTTTTTCTTTGAAATCTCTGTTCTTGCCGCGAAAGTCATCGCCTTTGTACCTAGACAAGATACTCGAAGCATCCGTTGGATCAATGCGTATGCGATCCCGCGGTGAGGTAAGTTGATACTTCTGGTTTATGTACTCTTGAAATGCCTCGAAATAAGCAACATGTGAATCGTACATTCCTCTTGGGTTCATTTCCCTGTCAGAAAGTAAATTACGCCGTGGAATGACGACATGAATATGAGGCTTCCGAACTTCCATTTCGCCCGTCGCCTTGTTCTTTATTTCCTTTAGCCTAGGCAGATGAGCCTCGGCGTAAAAGTTGTATTCCTCCTTTCTGTACGCAACCATTAAGAACGATTCAAACTCTTCAGTTATCGCCTGTAGTGTTTCCCGCGGAATGTCGTCCTCCGCAAAAGACAGGGTGAAAGTCACATAGCGCTCTTGCCCTTCATCTTCAATGGACTGGTATATCCGCTGGGTTAAATCCAGGTCTCCACTAAGAATTACGCGCTCATCCAGTTCTTCGCGCGAATAATCGCGCCCAGCCTTATTCCCTTCCTCTAAATACTCCTTGACTCCGTTGTTATAACCGCTAACCCGAATCAGCATCGTCCACCCCCGATAAAAGTAGGGCATGAATTGCCGCAAGGGAATTCATGAGTTTGAGGTATAATCTTTCGGAGACAATTTCAGACTTGTAGGCCAGGTGAACCCGATGTGCTAATTGGTTAAGGTTGTTGCTCGCCTTGTTATACAGAAAGAGTAACTTAGCATTGTCCTTGGATGGAGCAACGATAGTGACTTGATCCAGCCTCTCTAAGAGCAGCTTCCTAAAGAAATCGGACTTGCTGATGCCCAGTTCCTTGAGCTTCTGTTCATAGGGGGCGAACTTTTCGTCCGGCACGCGAAAAGCCACGACCTGGCTACGGGCCGCCTTCTTGTCCGACATGTGATGACTCCGACGATGACTGACTCGACCGACTGGCCGCTTGCTTCGCAGCGTTACGCTGCGCGGGTTTCAAAGGGGTGTCCCTTTGGCACGTCGATTGTTGGAAGGGGCTTGCCCCTGTAAACAATCGGTCACGTGCCTCTCTTTATTTGAAAGCGTTGCGCTCCCATATCACTAACAGAGCTTAAATGAAGCATTTGCATAGCACCTACGTAGCGATATCATTCGATTCCATAGCGAATTCACGCCTTTCAGCAGCGTGAAGAGGGCGTGTCCATAGCAGTTCCATAGCAAGGGAGCATCACACCATGATCCGATCGAGCCTGCAGGAAACCTTGCGCGATCTCTCTTCCTCCACCGAGCACCGATCTCAAACGGCCCGCCTGAGCGAGGTTTTCAACGATGTTGAGCGGGCCTTGAAAGCTGGTGTCAGCAGGAAGGCCGTTTATAAGGCCTTGCTCGATGATGGTTTCACCATGAGTTTCGGCAGCTTCGAGAACGCCCTACACCGCCTTCGTAAGCGCCGGAGAAGCTCAGCTACCGACGTTTTGCCGAAAGAAGCCTCTCGCAAGGCTTCCCCGCGAGTACAGGGTTCCGGTTCGGCCAGGGAAAGGTTGACCCTAATGCACCAATCCGAAGAAACACTTTTGAATGGGACTCGGTACCCGACAAAGAAAAGCTCTACGGTAAAAAGGAATAGCGCCTCCTAGAGGCGCTATCTTCACTTCCTGGATGCCTTATATTGGGTGTACCAGTAGTTGGCGTCCTTCATCGCATCTTTCACCGCGAAGTATGAGTACCCACCAATCCCCAATGTGGTTGAAGCAAAGAAGAAACACAGGGCCATCACGATAGAGAACCTGGTGTGGCTGACGCCTTTGCTCCCTCCAGGCTTTCCCGAACCACTTTCACCAGTTTCTTGGCCTCGGTATCTCGCACTTCAGCAAGGGCGGTTTTCCCCTCTCAACCAATCGCTCAACAGTCTGCTCGGCATCTTCGACAGCACTCGCGATTTTCTCAATGCTGATCCCATTTCACCAGGTATCTGCTTCACCGCGAGCACCAGCGGCTCTGTCATCCGTTCAAGCACTGCTTCAGTAGCAAACACTACGCTGAATACTGGGTCCTCTCGGGACACCTTTATATTCAGTTCAGCTAGGGCCCGCTTGCGAACCTCGTCCAGCACATCCGTCTGGCGTTCTCACTCATCATCGATCACCTCCCTGCCGAATACTTTGTCCAACTCGGTGAAAATATCGTTATACACTCGGCAAATTCGGCTCTTCGCAATAACTCCGAAGTCCTCGGACTGCTTAACCTCCTGTAACGTCAAATGTGCCTCTAGAACATTACGAATGTCTGCCGTGAAGGCGTCGCTGTTCCTGTCAATGACAGGGCATATTCCTTGGATTATATCTGAATTACCCAAGATCAGCTCTGTCTTATCAAGTGGCTTCCCATCAAAAACGGGAACCCCCCAAAACTCATTCTGCCAGACCACCACTTTAGTGTTACTTTGCTCGGCGCGTATCATTTCAATGAGACGTTCCAGGCCATTGAAAGTATCATCCTTCGCTTGGCCAGCCGTAATAACAGTGTGGATATATAGCTGCTTACCTGCGCCCTGAAGCGCCGACAACATACAGTTGTCACTGATGAACTTGAGCATCGGAATGAAAGTAGATGCACCGTTATCAACGATGCAAACATCTTCCGTGGACAAAAGCTCTTCAAACAGCGGATCAAAGAGTTTTTGAGAAATCACACCGCCTTCCATGATTTTTAGCAAGCTGACATTAAGCGCCGCGAATTGGTAAAACGAACTGTTCACCGGATCAGTATCAGCACATGCCACGGTATATCCGCGCTCGATAAAGTACTGCGCCAAAGCGCTAGCGCTAAAAGACTTGCCGACGCCGCCTTTACCTTGAAGAACAAGATGAGAAGTATTTTTCATTGGATAATCCACTATAAATAACGGCGACCTTAGCCGCCGCACAGTTGAAGTCATTCAGTTTTCGCTAAGGTGCTCCCTAGAACGGAACGTCGTCGGGGTCGTCATCAGCAGGCTGCGGGGAGGGGAAGTCTTTCCTTTGCCCTTGTCGTAAGTCCCTCCAGACGCCTTGCCTTTCCCCTTTCCTTTGCCGCCAGCGGGAGCCTCCGCCGGCGCAGCAGCGTTACCCGTAACGTTGTCGTCCGCGCTGTCGCCTGCACTCCCGCCAGGCCTACCGCCAAGCAGCTGCATGTTGCCGTTGATGTCGACCACGATCTCGGTGGTGTAGCGGTCCTGACCGTCCTGGCCCTGCCACTTGCGGGTGCGCAGGCTGCCTTCGACGTAGACCTGGGAACCCTTGCGCAGGTACTCGCCGGCGATCTCCGCCAGGCGGCCGAAGAACACCACGCGGTGCCATTCGGTGCGCTCCTGTTGCTGGCCGGTCTGCTTGTCCTTCCAGCTCTCGCTGGTGGCCAGGGTGATGTTGGTCACCGCATTGCCGTTGGGCATGTAGCGGGTCTCCGGGTCACCACCGACGTTGCCAACCAGGATCACTTTGTTAACTCCACGTGCCATCTGTATTACCTCTCTCGTTCAAATCGATAGAAAGGGCGCGCATGGGTCTGTCCTGCATCAGCCCCCAATCGCGCCCAGCTGTCGTCGTTGTTCCACTCGGCCACAACTTCTTCGAGGGAATGGCCGCTCACCATTGCCATGCGACACTCCTGCACCCGGCATTCAATCGAGTGCGTGAGATCTCCTGCACCGCCAGGCAGAGTCCTGACGGTTGGTCGTTGGTGGCATACCGGGCACCCCTTGATACCGTCCTGTTTCATGGATGAAGTCCCAAAGTCGTAGGGCTCTGCCCTACTACCCGCTCTCGCCGTCGAGGACTCGGGAGCATGGGCGATGAAGCTGCCCTTGCTCCCGGTCGAAGGCTGTTTCTTTCCAGTGGGCGTCAAGTGTTCGCTGCGCCCGTGCCTCCGTTCAGCGGGTCGATGAAGCCGACCCGCCGAGCCGGGGGCGCGGCACCTGACGCGGTTGCTGATGTTTCTTGAGGGGGGAGGGCAGAGCGTTACGCGTAACGCTTCCCGTTGGTCTTGCTGGCCTTGCTGGTCTTCGGAAAATCGAACACAACCTTTCCTTGGCCATCGAGGCGCAGGGCGGCGTCGAAGGCCTTGCCCTCTTTGTTCCTGAAGCCTTTGATCAAGCTGGTCTTGCCCTTGCTGAGTAGGCTTTCGAGGTGACCGGTGGTCAGCTCTTTCCCAGCGATGCTCGGGTACATGCGAAACTCGCACCCCTTGCACCCCACCACCTTTGCCGTCCTTGCCAGCTCGCCACCGCACATGGGGCAGCGCGCCGCCAACGGCTCGACCCCAGCACGTCCGGCAATGGGCATGTCGCCGAGATCGATCGTGCTGATCTGCTCACCGATGAAGGCCTCCAGCTCGTCCAGGAAGGCATCGACGGACAGCTCGCCACGCTCGATCATCACCTGCTGCTCATGCCACAGCGCCGTCATGTCGGGGGTCGTTGCGATCCGCGGTAGCGCCTGGATGAAGGCCACTCCGAGGGCCGTCGGAACCAGCTTCTTCTTCTCGATCGTGTAGAAACCGCGCTCCTGCAGCTTGCCCAGCATAGCCGCCCGGGTGGCCGGGGTGCCGATGCCGCCGCGCTCTCCAGCCTTGCCATCGTCGCGGTCCAGCAGCAGCGCCTTGATGCGAGGATCCTGCACGTATTTGGCCACCTGCTTCAGGTCTTTCAGCAAGGTCGCCTCGGTATACAGCGGTAACGGCTTGGTCTTCGCCCTGGAAACCGATACATCCAGGCAATGGCCTTGCTCCCCACCAGCGAGAGCCGACAGCTCCTCGAACTGCGTAGCCTCCACCTCGCCCTCATCCTCTTCGCCGGCCTGGCTCGCCTCATCGGCTACCTCGCGCAGCAACTGGGTCCAGCCCGGCGCTGTAGTCTTGGTCGCGCTGGCCTCAAACACATGACCCTGCACATCAAACAGCGCCTTCACGGCCAAATACCGCTTCTCGCTCATGAACTGCACCAGGTACTGCCTGACGATCGCCAGGTAGACCGCTTGCTCGTCGGCGCTCAGCGCCTTCATGTCCACCACTACCGCGGTCGGGATGATCGCGGTATGCGCCGACACCTTCGAATCGTTGAAAGCCCGTCCCTTACGTCCTGGGTCAAGCTGCTCGAAGGTCGTCCGCAGCTCCGGTAATGCTTGCGATAGCGCCGCCAGCGTTCCCGGCGCCTCGGCATGCTGCTCGGTGGACAAGTAGTTGCAGTCCGAGCGGTTGTACGTGATCGCCTTGTGCTTCTCGCGCAGCACTTGGGTGATCGCCAAGGTCTTTTCCGCATTGATCCCATGTTCACGGCTCATCTGCGCCTGCAGGTCCAGCAGCGAAAATGGCAACGGTGCGACCTGCGATTTCTCTTCCTGCACGACCGACACGACTAGGCCCGGCTGGCCGCTACACGCGCTCGCGATGCTGTTGGCATAACTCTCTTCGAGGATCCGCCCCTTTTCGTCAGTCGGCGCGTCATCCGCGACCAGCAGGCGCCCCCGGATCCGACCCTTAAAGTCCAGCGCTGCCGATACGTTGTAGTAGAAAGAGCCCTTGTGAGCCGTGTGTGCGAGATATCGACTCACGATCAGGCCCAGGATCGGCGTCTGTACCCGCCCAACCGACAACACTCCTCGGCCCCCCGCGCCTGCACTGCCAGGCTGTACGCCCGCGTCATGTTGAAGCCGTAAAGCTGGTCTGCGATGCTCCGCGCCTGGCCTCGCAACGACAGCCCCCGGAACTCACCATTGTCGCGCAGGCTGCCCAGGGCTTTGCGCGCTGATGCTGCGTTCAAATCATTGATCAGCACCCGTTTCACTGGACGACTGTTCCCGAAATAGGCCAACACCTCGTCCACCAGCAACTGCCCCTCTTCATCCGGATCACCGGCATGCACGATCTCATCGGCCTGGGCGATCAGCTGGCCGACCACATCCAACTGGTCAGCTGTTCCAGGAATTGGCTGATATTTCACCGGCCGCAGCTTCAGCGGCAAATCCTCCGCATTCCACTTCGCGTACGCCGGGTTGTGCACTTCCGGCGGGGCCAGTTCGAGTAGGTGCCCAACGCACCAGGTCACCACGTCCTGACCACACTGGATACTGCCGCCTCGACGTTGACCGCCGCCTAGCGCTTCGGCGATCACCTGGCCCAGCTGGGGTTTCTCCGCTATGAACAACCGCATATAACCTCCTTAGTCTCCATCCTGCCCCTGGCCGAACAACGCGCAGCCGGCCCTGCGGTACGCCGCGAGGGCTACCGGTGAAGCGGTCCAGGGGAGATGACGTAGAACGAATCAGCCGGGGACGCGGCCGTACTTGTTGAGGATCTTCGACTTCGCGGCCGGGTCAGCGCCGAGTGCGCGAGCAGCTGCATCGGGGTCAGCCTCGGAACAACCGTTCAGGTACTGCTTGCGCTTCTCGAACGTCGGGTTCGGTTTGAACTTGCCCTTCTTCCTGACCTGGATGCTGAAGAACTTCTTCTCCGCCGCCCGACACTCACTGCCCCCACTGTTGCCGGTCGTCTTGCCGTACATGCACAACGCCACTTCGCAGGCGCTCATCGCCTGGGCTCCCGAGGAGAGTCCCACTGCTCCCGCGAAGGCCAGCGTTACCAGTAACTTTTTCATGATCACCATCCTTTCACGACGCCGAACGACGCGCCCGACACCGCTTTGCTGGTCCCGATAGCGCCTCGGAACGTGACCACGGTCGAGTCGTTCACGTAGTGGTTCAAGCCGATGGCCATCGCCGACGCGCTCTGCACCGTCCCCATGCCGAAACCGAACTGCGAGCGGCCGAGATCTTTTGGCCCGATGCCTATCGCCGCGGTGGCCATGGCCAGCGCGCCGATCGCGCGGTACTCCTGCCGCATCTGCTGGTTCTCTTTGCGGACATAGTTGTAGGCGCCGGCGAGTGCATCGTTGAACGAGTTGTCGAGTGCATCGATGCGCTGGTCGGTGTAGTGATTCGCACTGTTCAGCGTGTTCACGTCACCGGCGTACATGTCCTGCCGGATTGCCACTTCCCGGCTGTCTGTGTAGTGGTTTGCGCTGTTGAGCGTCTGCAAGTCAGCGGCCTGCATCTGCGAGAGATTCACGGCGTCGGTGGCGGCTGTGCCGGCACGAACGTTAGTGATCTGCCGTTCGCCGCCGGCGGTGCCGACAGAAACGGTGTTAGCCCGATCGGCAACCGACCCCGCACCAAGCGCAACGGATCCTGCAGCGGTCGCGTTCGATCCTTTGCCTACAGCGACCGAGCCGTCCCCTGCTTCCGCTCCTCGAGCAACCGAGTAATCCTCCGTATGGCTCTTGGCGCTGGCCAGGGTTGCCGCATCGCCGTCCTCCCGGGCCTTGGCCTCGGCCGCATCGGCATCGGCACGAGCTTTCGCCTCGGCGTCCACCCGCTGGCCGGTGTAGTCCTTCGACGCGGCGAGGGTTGCCGCATCGCCGTCTGCCCGGGCTTTCGCCTCGGCCGCATCAGCATCGGCGCGAGCCTTCGCCTCGGCGTCCACCCGCTGACCGGTGTAGTCCTTCGACGCGGCGAGGGTTGCCGCATCGCCGTCTGCCCGGGCTTTCGCCTCGGCCGCATCAGCATCGGCGCGAGCCTTCGCCTCGGCGTCCACCCGCTGACCGGTGTAGTCCTTCGACGCGGCGAGAGTTGCCGCATCGCCGTCTGCCCGGGCTTTCGCCTCGGCCGCATCGGCATCGGCACGAGCTTTCGCCTCGGCGTCCACCCGCTGGCCGGTGTAGTCCTTCGACGCGGCGAGGGTTGCCGCATCGCCGTCTGCCCGGGCTTTCGCCTCGGCCGCATCGGCATCGGCACGAGCTTTCGCCTCGGCGTCCACCCGCTGGCCGGTGTAGTCCTTCGACGCGGCGAGGGTTGCCGCATCGCCGTCTGCCCGGGCTTTCGCCTCGGCCGCATCAGCATCGGCGCGGGCCTTCGCCTCGGCGTCCACCCGCTGACCGGTGTAGTCCTTCGACGCGGCGAGGGTTGCCGCATCGCCGTCTGCCCGGGCTTTCGCCTCGGCCGCGTCGGCATCGGCGCGAGCCTTCGCCTCAGTCTTGATCGCATCGTCGGTGTGCTTGTTCGCATCGGCAAGGGTCTGAGCATCACCGGCGTGGCGGGCCTGAGCCTCGGCCGCCACTTGCTGATTGGCATGATCGATCGCTTCGCCGAGGACCCGAGCGTCCTCTTGACCGCGTGTTTGCGCTTCGTTGGCCACAGCCTGGTTCGTGTGGTTCGTGGCCGTGCCGAGAACCCGGTTATCCTCGTCTGCCCGCTTCTGCGCCTCTGCGCTCACCTGGGTGTCGGTGTAGCCCTTGGCTGCGGCCAGGGTCGCGGCGTCACCGTCCTGGACCTGGCCGAGATTCGATGCATCGGTCCGCGCGGATCCTCCGGCAACGTTGGTGATCTGTCGTTCGGCGCCGGCGGCGCCGACAGAAACGGTGTTGTCCCGGTTGTTCTGTGATCCGGTACCGAGAGTAATGCTGTTGCTCGAGGTCGTAGTGGTAGCGTCACCAATCGCGACGGATCCCCGGCCCGTCATCGTGTTCCCGTTGCCAACGGCAGTGTTGCTCTGCCCAGTGACGTTGTTGCTGGAGCCAATAACCGTTGTTGTCCCGTTCGCCGCATCGATCGTGTTCGAGTCCCCGACCAGCTGGCCATATGCGTTAGAGACTTTGTTGCTCTCGCCCTTAACTGCGATATCGCTGTTGGTCACCGTGTTGTAGTTGCCGATGATCTCCGAGGACATAGTGTTGTTGAGTGTGTTGTGGTTACCAACAATCACTTGGTCATTGGCCGAAGTTGCCCCGGAGAAATGGGTATCGCGGTTGCCGGTTACGCTGTTACCGTCGCCGGTGATAACCGTGTTCGTGAACCTGGAGTCAACCGTATTCGCAGCGTGAGCCACGCCTGTTGCGGTAACCATCAGGGCAACGCCCGTGATGAAGTGTTTTTTCGAACGGCAATAGAGTGCCGCCGCACGATTAACGCGCCTGCACATAGTTAGTTTTTCCTTTCAAATAAGTGTGTTGCTGATACAGCCCTTGCGAACTGCGATGGTGTGCGCTTACTGCTGCGCGCTTTTGGAAGTTCGTTTCTGTTGTTCCGCTTTTATCTGTGCGTCATGCGGTGCCACCACTGCGGCTGTCTTCTCCTCGATCCGGACCGGAACGGTGATGCTCTTGAGTTTCTCCAAGTCTGCTGTCGGCAGCGCTGGCGGGGGCATGTTGGCCCGTTCCTGGAACACCGGCTCTTCGTACCAGAAAATTTTCCGGGCCCGAATGCTCAGCGACGGGTGTTCCTTCGTCGCCCCGATGAAGATCAGTTCCTCGTCATACGGCAGCTCGTTGACTTCCTGCGGCAGCATGAGCGGGCGGGCTTGCTCGCTGTAGCTGCGCCCTCTGGTGCGCTTGTCGCCGTAGTTCACTGAATCATTCGCGACTCGAACAGTGGTGTTGCCCAGCCGCTTGCTGTACTCGGTAGCGAGTTCGATATCGTTCGGCGTATAGACGATCTCGGCGTGGAAGGCCTTCATGATCCCGTCGCCCCCCTCGCGGCCGTATGTACGTTCGGCCCGGAGCTGGTCTTTGCTCTGGAAGATGATCAGGAAGCGCAGACCTGCACCACGCATCAGCGCCGGCGCTGTTTCCATGACCTCCATCCGCCCCATCACGGCGATTTCATCGATCAAGAACAGCAACTGGTGCTTCAAGCGCAGCGAGCCATCGGCACAGTGCCCGCCCTGCTCGGGTAACACCTTTGAGTTCTCGTTGATCGCCTGCGAGAAGAACAGGTTCATCAGCGGCGCGAATTTCTTCAGCGCGTTACTCGTCACGCAGAAGTAGACGCTCGTCTTCTCCTGCCTGGGCCTGGAGAAATCAATGTCATCACCCGACAGCGCCCATGCAACCGTCTTCTCACCGTAGATGGCCAGCACGTCGCGCAGGATGTCACTCGTAACCGACCAACCCGAGGTCTTGTTCTGCGAGGCGACATAGACGCTGTACAGCTCGCGCCGGCATTCCTCTGAAAGCGCGTTTTCCCCGCCGGATCGATCGGTGATGACCTGCTGCGCCCACTGCCCCAGGCCGGTCCCCAACGAAGCCAGCTCGTAGAGCTGCGGCAGCGTGCACGGCAGATCTGGCGTTTCCATCAGGTACAGCACCAGGGCGCCGAACACGTTCGCGGCCTTGTTGTACCACTCTTGGTTTTTCGGGTTGTCCGACACGAACAGCACGCTGGCCAGGCTGCGAATGTCCCCCAACCGGTACAGCGGATCCCGGCGCAGGCCCGACAGCGGGTTCCAACGGTGGGTCTCCAGACGTTCCGGTGAGAATCGGAACACCTTCTGCCCCATCGCTGCGCGGAAGCCCGCAGTCGTATCCCAGTTCTCGAACTTCGGATCGTTAACCACGACCGAATCCGGGTAGCTGAGCAAGTTCGGAATGACGATCCCCACACCCTTGCCGCTCCCGGGGGAGCGGCAAGCATGACGAACGTCTGCCCGTAGGTCGCAAGGAACGCGTCTTTGCGCGGATGCTTGCCCAGCAACAGCGGGGGATACTGAGTGATTCGCCGCTGCGGCCGGGAAGGACTGTACTCCGGCACCCCGGCCGCGCTAGCCATAGTTGACCTCCTCCGCCCTCACGACGAAAGCCAACTCCCGCGACGGTAAGCGGCTCTGGATATCGTTATCTCGAGGCAGCAGCCGACCGGGTTCGATAGTCGGCATGCGGAACTGCTCGCACATTTCGACCGGAGACACAGGCCTGCGAGTCCTGTCGTCGAACGACGGTGGATCGAAGGTCGCCCGAGGGTAAGACAACCCAAGAGGACAATCTCGCTCCTTTGCTTGCTGCAACAGCACGTCGGTGACACGGTTCGGGAAGTCACCCATCTCGAAGCACAACCCGTTCCACAACACGGGGTAGTCCGTGACCGCATCTAACTCATCATCGAGCACGACGTATTCCACCCGATGCTGCACAACAATCTCGCCGGCGATCTTCCAGCGGGTGATCACAGTGAAGTACGGCACCTGGCCCGGCACGTCGATCAGCAACCCGTTCGTTGCCTTACGGCCTTTGTTCCGGCAAGCCACGTAGTAGCGCTTATTGGGAAATGGCTGGCGGGCCACTACGTCGTGCCCACCGGCAAGCAGTAGACCGAACTCTTTCACCTGCACGTCCACTAAACCGCAGGCAAAAGGGAAGGACCTAGGCACTAAGAGCCTAGGAGCGATGTGAATCAGCATGATTTTTCTCCGAAGGAGGATCCCGGCAAGCGGGAAAAGACGAAGTTGTGAAGCGCCTGCAGGCGCCTACTGGTACTCGCCGCGGTACTCGAACAGGCGCAGCTCGCGTTCGTTGGCGAACCGCGCGTCGCCGTGCAACGACTGTTTCGTTGAAAAGCGGCTCATGAAGGCCAGCAACGTGACCCCTACCGGCAGGAACGTCAGCGCTGCCGTTACGCACCAGGACCACGGCACATAGAGCAGTCGAGGATCGGACAGGGGCATCTTCGAAGCCACGAATAACGTCGTGAGCCCCACATCTCCCGGGTTCGCATCGGTCAGCCAGAGGAACAGTGCACCACCGGCATACAGCCCGCCGATGAAGAACAGCAGCATCAGGACCAGGACCAGCAGCACTACCTTCCACCACACGATCAGGCCCTCCCTTGGTTGAGCAGGGCCAGTTTGGCCTCCGGCTCGTAATGCACTTCAAGGATGTGGGTCCGTTCCATGTAGACCACGACGTCGAAGCTGATCCGTACCTGGCGTTCGATGTAGGCCATGTCCAGGCCCTGGCCGACCGCGGACTGCTTCACCAGGCCACCGACCCGGGCATAGCCCGACACGCTGTCGTTGGCGTGCGCCGTGGTTACCGTGCCGGGGTTGCCGGTGTTGAGGATCTCCATGAAGTGCCAGGCTTCATCGCCCGTCAGCTCGGCCAGGAACAAGTGGTCGGGCTTCATCCGCAGACAGCTCGCCACCAGCTCCTTGGCCGTCACCGTCGCCCCGTACAGCAGGTGGACGTGGTTGGCGTGGAACGGCAACTTCATCTCGTTGATCTCCTCGATGGTGATCAACCGCCGGTCACGGGGGAACAGGTCCACCAGGGCTTTGCCGAGGGTGGTCTTTCCCGACCCGGGGCCGCCGAAGATGATGATGTTCAGCCGGTGCTGTATCGCCAGGGCAAAGAACTCGCTCCAGGCCCCGGCCGCGTGCAGTTCCTTCAACTCCCGTTGCCAGTCCGCAAGCTCGACAGTCGAAGTCGCCACCGACTGCGCCTGGTCGAACCGGCCGCTGTCGATGTAGTCCTGCAGGCTGAATCGGTCGAGTGATGGCTTGCGCACCGTGAGCGATATCGTGCCCTTCTCGCATGCAGGAGGCATCACGATCTGGCAGCGCTCGCCGTTCGGTAGCTCGACGGTGTGGATAGGCGTCTCCGCCGAAAGGTGGCGGTGGCTGTAGGCCGCCAAGGCGTTCGCGACCTGCCGGCAGAGGTCAAACGTCAGCCACGGCGCATCTTCGCGTTGCCACCCGTCTACACCCTCGGTCCAGATCTCGCCGGGACGGTTGATCGCCACTTCACTGACGCCAGGCCTGTCCAGTCGCTCACTGATGCCGGCCTTGTTCAGGAAATCGCGCGCTAGGGTCGAAGCATCGAGTCCATACCCCGTTTTCTCTTCAGCACTCATGAAGCCTCCTTATCGGTTCTCGAAGACCGTGGAAAAGTCGATATCGCGGGCAACCACTACGGTCATGACCGTGCCCGGCAGGATGTAGGCCGTTGGCGGAATATTGATGCTGTTCTCCAGCGCCCGATCCGCCATGTTCTCGACGCTGCTTTCGGTGTTGTTCACCGTGTAGCCATCGGAGTTGTTCTTCTGCGAGCGGTTGACCAGGATCTGCATGCCATCCTTGAACACCGACAACATCACCGCGCCCATGAAGCGGTCGGCCAGGTGCTTGTCGATGTAGGCCTCGGTGCCGCTGGCCCCCATCGGCCCAGCCCCCAAGCTGTCCAGTCGTGCGCGTACTCCAGAGGCGGTTTCCAGCTCGGTCCAGGCAGTGAACACCCGGGTTTGGCCGGGCCTAACCTCGGTGCGCTGCTCTCCGGTCAGCCGGTCCCCGGCTTCAGCGATCACCGTGGACCCATCCGCCGAATACAACGGCTCTGTGAGTCGACATTCGATCAGGCTCGGGTTGTCCGTGACGATCTCTGTGTACAGCACGCAACTGGTGTACGTGTTGTGCCGCACCAGGTACTTGCCCGGCGGAGCCAGGACAGCTTTGCTCGGCACGAAGGTAGTACCGCCCAGTTGGTCCAGGCGTGCCCGTCCACTGTTCGTATCCGTATCCAAAGCCACGCCACCGCTTCCTGAGTCGGCTTGCCCTTGTCCCATCAGATCCAAGGCTGTCGGCGGCGTGCCGGCGCCCTCTGCTGGTCGTCCTGCACCTGAGTTGGATCCGGCGGTCGAGGAGGCGTTGTAGGCCGAGCCACTGGCAACCTGGGCTTGCACCACAACCCCACCCGCGAGCTTCCGTTCCAGAGGGCTCGGCGGTACATCTTGATTGCTGGCCGTGGTCGTCGAACCAGCCGGAGTAGCAGAGGCGATACCGCGCTCAACGTGCTCTGCCGGTGCCTCCGCCGCCGGTGTCCTTGCAGCTTCAGCCTCCGCGGCGGCCCTCCGTTGCGCCTCTTCCATTTCGCGGAGCTTCTGCTCCTTGATCCGCTGCATCGTGGCATCGTCCTGTTCTTGCACTTCCAGCGTCGCATCCGCCTTGACCTGGCTCTCGTCGATATCGCTGGTGTCCGAACGCATTTCCGAGATAACCCACATCCAGCCGGCAACGATGATCGCCACCACTACAAGAACGAGCACTCCGATCCCCACGTAGAGACCGCTCCGTCCCTCACGCTTGATCTTGCCCTTGCGCAGGTCAAACGCCCCGCGCGCCTGAGTCGACGCTTCTGCCGCTGCATCAGCCCCCTGCAGCTGGTCGTCGGCCTGGTGGTCTTTCGGGTCGAGCGGTTCAGTGTTCGAGGTCATTCTCGTCCTCCTTCCCTTCCGCTTCTTCCTTCGAGACCGGACAGCACAATGGCCGCAGTGAACGCGATGACTCCCTTATTGCGCAGTTGCATTCTTTACCTCCCGCACCTCACCCGTAGTGGTGCCGTCGTAGTTGTAGAAGCCGCCACCCTGGTGCCGCGTCCGCACAGCCAGTACCTGCCGGTTCAGTCGGAAGCGGTATTCGTCGCTGATCCCGTGGACGACGACGATGTTGTGTACCTGGTGCCAGTTCGCCAGGGTTTCGGTTCCGTCCGGCAGGACGCGATAGACCACCGGCCGTGGCATGGCCGTGCTGAAGCGGAAGCACGTCAGCATGCCGTTGTCCCAGGCTTCCGAAGGCGACAGCTCCATGTCGCCGCGCTTCTGGTAGCGACGGTTCTGGAACGTGCCCGCGCAAGGGTCAGCGTTGAGGTTGCGGCGGGCGGTGGGCTTCTTCGGTGGTTCCGGGTAGCGAAAGCGCAGCAGGTACGTCATGTCCGCCACGCGCTGGGCCAGGCGCAGTTCCAAGACGTACACGCGGCGGTTGGTGTTGATGATCAGGTTGGTGTCCGGGTCCTGGTCAGACATAGGCTTGATCGCCACCAGATTGCCCGCCTGGTTCACACCGATGGTCCAGGCGCCAGGATCTCCACTGACGATCAGACCAGTGTCACCGTTGACGGTCTCGCCCTGCCCGAGCTGGATGAGCGAGGACCGTCCCACTACCGACTGCACTCGGTAGACGTTTTCCGGCGAGTACAGCGCGGTCTGGATACGCGCGTCGAAAGGAGACCCACCACCCATGACCTCTGCGCCGGCCGGCACCCCGGCAAAGCTGACCCACGCCCCGAGGATCGCCGCACACAGCGGCTTCAGCTGCTTCATTGCGAACCTCCAACTTCTTGTGCCACCGAATATGCCGCCACGCCAAAGCCCAGGGGGTTCAGCCAGCGCTGTTTGCGGGTCTTCGGCGCGTTGCCGTAGTCGAAACTGATCGTGCCCAGCCATGTCACCGGAGCCATGCCGAGGACCGGCACACCGTTGCGATCGAGGACGGTCTTGGTGAAGCGAACCTGGGCGGTTCGGAACTTCTTCGTGCTGCCGGGCAGCGAACCATCGGCATCCAGGAACACGATATTGTTGATGTCCACGCGCAGCTGCCGGTTATCCCCCAGCACCTGGGTGTACCCCTTACTCGACAACTGGAAGTTCCGGTACTCGGCGAATGCTCCCGAGTACGACAGCAGCCGGACCATGCCGTAGTTCACGTCGGCGCCGGCGAAGCTGTAGCTCTCGCGGAAACGCACATAGGTAGCCAGCCAGAACTCATCTTGTGTGTCCTGCTCATCGCCGCCGCCAGTGCGGTCTTTCATCACCGGCACAACGTCGGTGAACCCGGTGTTGTTGTCGACCCGTACCAGGAAAGCTTCCACTGTCTTCAGCGGCGTCAACCCCAGCACCGCGCCCACTGCCATGAAGGCGAGCAGGCCGAACACGATTGCGATCACCCGCCAGGTCCTCGCCTTGCTCCGCTCCTGCTTGGCCACCGAGCTTTCGAACCAGCGTGCCGCGTCTGTGTACGCCTTCAGAGCCAGGCTCGCTTCGCGTGAGGCTTCCCCACCAACGGCTGAGACTCCAACTGTTGTTCGCGCTCGGCCAGCGCCTTGAAACGTTGCTTACTGCGACCCTTTAACATCTCGACCTCCCGAGCCTTCCAGTGTCGAAACCCGTGCCGCCGGCGGGGTAGTCGCGGGCTTGCTTGTCTGTGCTTTTGCCTTCACCGCCGGTGGATTCAGGTCCACCCACGATCCCGTTGGCTGGGAAAGTTCAGGGGGCGAGCTGCACCCCGACAGGCAGGCAGCACAAAGCAGCCCGCCCCAAATGAGCTTGGTCATGTCATTCACCTGTTTTCTGTGTGTCTGAGTGAGCCGATCCGGCTCAGAAATCACCCGGCAGAACGCCGGTTTGAAGGAAGTACGCGGTTGGAGCTGGCATTGAATTCAGATTGACCGCCAGCACCTTGGTTATCAGCTGATCCTGTTTCCTCGGGCCCTCGACAGAAGTCTGCGCCCAGCCCCTGCTACTCCTTTAGCCATCCGCATCGCCGGGTGCAGACCCAGTCCACGTTTGACTAGACCACCAAGCCCTCCACCCGCTGAGGTCGGTGCCCCTGCCATGATGGTGGCCGCGTAGTTCGGGATCTCCAGTGCAATGGCTGTAAACGCCGCGAAGTAAATCAAGATGGAAATAGCCCCCTTAAGGTCGCTGGGCATATTGCCGTTACGGATAACGTGCTCGTTGATGAACCTCATTTCCAAGCCAAGAACCACCGAGAACAGAACTTGGGCAAGCATGAAACCGCCCAGCACACCAACCCAACCATAGAAGTATTGCCGTGTCTGTGGAAGTATGGCGAAGGCGATGAACAGCGGACCCACTACTAAGATCACCGTGGTACTGACTTTTAAAGTCACCAAGGTGCCAACTGCCACAAGCAAGAATGGTATGCCACCAAGCAGCATATATATAATGGTCAACAGGGCAAATAGGGTTTTTGAGAAATCACTAATAGGACTGAACTCAAACGCCCCAACCAGTTTCATGACTGAGCTGAAGAAGCCGCTAATCAGTTGGTCAACTTGGTTTGTAAACCTACCCTCCCCTCCTGATAAGTTTTGCGCCATCCAAAGAGGAAGCCCCTGAACTACTGGAACAATCCAGTTCCAATACCAGCCGACACTGAACGCAATCGAAATCAAAAAAGCGATCTTGATCAGTTCCATGGAAACTTCCTGGAACGGTACATCTAGCCCTGTCCAGAGCCACCGAATCGCTCGAAGCATCAAGTGAACAAGCCAAAAAGTTCCGAAGATCCCACCCATGACCAGCATGACTTTTGCCATGCCGGTCAGGATCATGCTCTGTAAAGCAGAGTCAATGAATGTATATAGACTGTCTGCTACCTCAATCTTAAGTTCGCCAGACTCATCCATAGCTATTCTCTCCGAACATAAACATCAGAATTCCAGATCAGTTTTCCACCTTCCAATTTGGCGCTACCCTGAAAACCATCCCACACAAGCAAATTATCATTCTCCAACTTCGCATGCGAAATCGATGGATCCGCATAACTTGCCGTGGGGAAGAACCAGATTGTTTTTGAAACCTCACAAAAACCCTTTTCACAGGTAATATCCAGAAGAGTAGGTTTCACCACATCGTTTTTTTTGGAGTTAACCCATGCTCCTTCGAAGTTCTTACCGTTTGGCTCAAAACAGCCCACCAGTGCGGTGGCCAATACCGAAACCACCACTGCTTGTGCTTTCAATTTGATATTCATCGTCAACCCTCACTTTGGAAAAGGCCCTTTACCATTTAGGTAGTCCATGACCTCTTGTGCTCGTTTGTCGCTCTCGATGCGTTCTTTCTGCTCCGTGAGCACTTTCATATTCGCCAGGCGCATCTGCTGGTTCTGTAGCTCCAGGAACTCTTGCTGGTAGCGCAGTTCCAGGTCCTGTTTCTGCTGTGGCGTCTGCACCTGGTCCAACTGCTCCCGCAACCGGGCGGCGTTCTCCACCCGCTGGTTGCTGGCCTTGTAGTTGCGTTCCAGGGCATCGGTTACAGCCAGTAGCTTGTCGAACTGGGCCTGCACCCGGCCGTCGCTTGATACCAGACCGTAGCGGTTCCGCAAACTAGCCATATCGCGAGCGCTGCTGTACACATCGGCCCAGTCGCCCAGGGCAGTACCTGGTTCAGCGTCGGGTCGTTGAGAAAGCTGCCCAACTTGTCGTTGCCGTTGATGAGCGACTTGTAATGTTCATACTGCTGCCTGGCTTGCTCGATCCCGCGCTTAGCCTCGTTGAGGGCCTTCAACGCCTCTTCAGCCTGCTGTTTGGCATTCATCCCCAGCTGCAAAACCGTGGCCGCATCCAAGGTCGGGATACCGCTGGCCTGTATCAACGGCGCAGCCGTTACCGTCACAGCGGCCAGCGCCGCCGCCAGTAAGGTCTTTTTCATCGTCTTTTTCCTGCAGATATGTTTCAGAAGTCCAGACGGCTCTTCACCGTCCGGTCCAGCTCAATGCGCCGATCAATCAGCGCGTCTATGAGCCGTTGCGTTGCCGCCGTCAGCACTTCTTTCCAGGGACTGGACTCGACGATAGGGTCACCGTCCAGAGCGAGTTCCAAGGCCTTGAGTTCACGCAGGCTCAACAGAACCGGAACCGGGCGGCCCTGCTCTTCAGCGGGGTACTCGAAGTAGCTAGCCATCGCTACCCTCCTCCCTCGCCTTCAGTCACCAGGGACTGCCGCTGCATCTCGTCCAGGAACGGCTTCACCCACACTGCGGGATCGTCTGTTCCCAGCTCGGCACGGATCCGAGCGGCCACGGCCGCGTTCTCCGTCGTCGTGGACAGCAGCGGCAGCCAGTACTTCAGCTCGTCCCTCACCTCGGTATGCGTGGAAAGGTCCATCTTCAGACGCACCGACCGGGGCCCCTGTACAACCACTGCCTGGCGGTCGTACGGGTCCTGCTCGGCGACCGCCTCGAACAGCCGTCCCTCGATACCGAACTTCGCGTAGCTCTCGGCCGTGGCCTTGTCGTTGGCCAACCAGATCGAGGTCACCACCTGCTGCACGACTGCCGGCGCATACGGCGTTGCTAACGCATCTTCCGGCGACTGGGTATCCATCATCAGGATCTCTCCCCGCAGCCTGCCCGCCTTCAGCACCTCCTTGATCAGCTCCGCCGTGCTCTCGAAGGAAAGCGGCGCCCAGTACTCCGCGACGAAGTTCAGCAAGAGGCTGCCCGGCTGGGTCTGGTGCATCAGCCGCTTCATGAAGAACAAGGTCTTCAAGAGCACCTCCATTTCAGCCGGGTGCCTGCTGACATACTCCTTTTTCAGGATGTGCGTGCAGTCGAACGCAAGGCGTTGGTAGGCAGTGGGATCGAACAGGTTCCGCGGCGAGTCCAGCACCCATGCGCAGCTCCCTTCCCGACCGCCATCGGCGCGCAGTCGACACCAACGCGACAGACGCGTGTGCAGGCAGTTTCCACCCCTGGGGGTGATGTTCTGGAGCAACAGGGACATACCTCGGTGTTCAACCGTCGAGTGGGCCATCACCGCATCGATCGATGCCTGGATCTCCCGTTCCTCGACCTCATCCACCAGCCCGCCGCTACCGTCTTCCTTCTTCATCCCACCGGCACAGGTGATCACCACATCGAGCAGGAATTGCCGCAACTGCGGCGTGTCCTGGAGCTGGAACGGGTTCAACCCGGTCGACGTTCCCGGATCGATAGCGAAGTACTGCGTGCCTAGGGCCCGTAGCAGGTTCTCCAGCGAGTGGTTGTAGTCGATGCCGAACAGCATCGGCTTCCATCGGCTGAAGAAGGTCAACAAGACCGCCTCCAGAGTGGTCTTGCCAGCGCCCGTCATGCCGGTCACCGCGAGGTGCCCGGGCAATTTCTCGCCCAGGTTGTTCTGGCCTGGCGGGCTGTCGTGGGCGTTGAGCAGGAACATCCCGTCGCTGAGCGTGCGCATCGGCACCAAGGCGGAGCCGTCGCCAATCGGGTTGCCGCGTGCCTTGCCGCTGGGAGTGGCATGCAGGGAAAACCCGCAGGCCAGGTTCTCGGTGGATTTCATCATCGGGTACATGGCCTGCGTCACCCCGGGGAACTGGGTGTACCAGGTGTACACGTTGCTCAGGGTCGACCGTACGAACGTCGCGTCCTTCGCGCTGAATAACGACTCCATCTTCGAGCCGTTCGTGATCGCTTCGTCCGGCGTATCGCCGTAGACGATCAGCGAAGCGTGGTAGCGCCCAAAGCTCTTGATGCCCTGCGCGATTTCGCTCGCCGCATCATCCAGCTCGTCGGTCTGCTTCGACTCGCCCTCTACCGAGGCCAGGTCCGCTATCTGTTTCTTGAAGTTGCGCTTGATTTCGTTGCGCTCCTCGAACATGAACGCCTGTACCAGGGTGAAGTCCAGCGGCTGCTCAATCGCCTCGTCCCACATCCCCGGCCGGCTGCCCTCGCTGGGGTAGTCGCGCAGGTCGTAGGTAGTAGCGAACCGCCGGCCACCGTGGTTCGGGCGGTTCTCGACGAAGTCATAGGCGCCGAAGCTGGTCACGCTATCGATGATCGCCTCGCCCAGGCGCGTATCGGACAACCGGACCGCTTGCTCACGGCCATTGAACAGCAGGCTGTAGAAGCGCCCGATCTGCGAGTAGAACGCCCCTGTCTCCGTCTCCTCCACTCCCAGCAGAACGGGTTCGAAGCGCTTGAGCATACTGATCGAGGTGATCAACAGGTCCTGCATGCGCCGGATCCCGTCGTCCAGATCGCGGTACTTCAAGATCACCGCCAGGTGGTAGCTCACCTCCCGGTAGCTACCCTGTTTGAACGGACGCACGTAGGCGTCGACGAACTCCTGCAGCACCGGTAGATCGAGCTGGTACTCACCGTCCAGCTCTAACTGGCTCTTGGTGACGTACGTCTGGAGCATCAAGTTTTTGCCTTCCTTCTTCCCGAGCGTGAAGAAGTAGCGGTTGAGCCGGTGGAACAGTTGGTCCAGGTCGGCCTTGTCACGGGTTTCGTGAGAAACGCCCTTGAGCCGGATCAAGCTCAGCAGACGGTTTCCCGTCAGGGTCACCATGTGCTCATGCACGTGGTACTTCATCAGCGGCGCCAAAGCTTCCGCCGGCATGACGACGTTGTGCGAAACGCTTGCCATAGAACACACTCCAAAGGGGATTGATCGGCGTCAGGCACACCCCGCGGCCGTATCTCAGGTTCAAGGAAAAACGACGCATGGCGTAGACGATTCGGCGCATGTAGCGGGCGTCGAATGAACTCACCACGGAAAAGCCGACCAGGGCCAGGAACAGGGGCGAGGCCAACAGCAACGCCCCCCACCACGGAAACAGCAGAAAACCGACTGTGCCGACCACCAACAACGCGACCGCAATTCCTACGAAAGGCAGGATCGGCACGCCCAGGAACGTCGCCGGGCGGCTCATGGCGTTGTAACTTGGGAACAGCAGTTCCTCATCGTTCATCGGCCAGCCCTCACGCAATCGTGCCGCCGCCAAAGAACGCCCAGGCCCACGCCCCGAGGAGCAGAACCCCACCCACTACGCCCAGCACACCAACCTGCTTCACGTAGTCCATGAACGTAGTGCTGTGGTCGCCCGCGGCCCTGGATGACATCCAGCCAATGCCGACCCACAGCAGGCAGATCAGGGCGATGCTGCCACCCACGGCGAACATCCCCAGGCGGATATTTCTGCCCAGCTGCACCAGCTTCTGATCCCACTCGTCGGCCATCGCCATGTATGGCGTGTAGACGGCCAGGAATACCGCCAGCCGCTGCAACATCTCGCGGGCCTTACTCTTCAGTTTTTGCATCGCTCTTTACCTCTCGATCCTGGTCTTCCAGGGGTTGTGGTTGTGCCTGCGGCTGACTTGCCGCCGGCGGGTCATAACGGGGGTACTGCCGAAGCACATCCCAGCTCTGGTAAGTCGGCTGGGGGGCGACGGGAACATTTGCCGTCCCGGCCGGATGGGTTGGCGCAGCTGAGGGCTGTGCCTGAAGCGCCGGGACGTACGCTGGTAGATCCGCGTTGGCCAGAACCCGCTGAACATGGCTCGTTCCGCCAAATTCGGGCTCGGGCCGGAAGCCGGTGGTGAAGTTGCCGCTGTAGTAGCAGCTGTAGGCCTTGCGGATGGCTTCCTGGTCTGAGCTGCTGACCGGTCGTGCCTGGCCATAGCAGCGGCGCAGTTCCTCAGCAGAGCGTTTCAGGTTGTGGCAAGGCTCGAACATTTCGGCCACCTGCCGGGGATCGCTGGCATCGAAATGCTGCCGATGGACCTGGCCCAGCCCCACAGCGAAGCTCTTGCCCTCTTCCACCAGCTTTTTCACCGCCGCCAAGGCCTCCGCAAGGCTTTGCGGCTGACGCGACAAAGCACCGTCCTTCACACCGATGGCGTAAGGATTGAGGGCGGATTCGGCTTTAACGACGGGATACAGCGTGGAGGGATGGACAGCAGGAGCACATTGCAGGGCCAGCGCCATGAAGGCACTGGTAGTAAGCATTTAAATCTCCTTTTTAATCAGCTCTTGCAGCATTTCTTGCGCAGCCTGCTTCGAGAGTCGATCGATCATCCATTGCACAAATTGCGAGGGGGTGATCTGCACCCGACTTTCCTGGCTTACATCGATTGCGAGTTGCAGAAGCGTTTCAAATCGCTCATTGCCAACATAGACGTTTACCGTCTTCTTTCCGGTTCTCACTTTTGGAATTGCCATAGACTCTCCTTGAAATAGCAAAACCAGCCGAAAGGCTGTTATGCCTAACGACCGGTTCTGCGATGGGTTTATTGGAAACGCCGATGAGAGCTAGGCGATTGCACTACAAAGGCGTGACTGCTTCTTACTTTCCAAGCGTCGCCACAAATCTTGCTGCTGAAGCAACGCATAAAAAGCAACCTTACGGCGCTCATCATCTTGCATCAGCACAATTAGTCGGAGCGACTTTTCGAACTCGGATGGCAGATTTCTGTACTCGACTACATCGAGCCCCTTATCTGTGCGAAGCAGCAGTGTTTCCTTCAATGTTTCAATCACTGAGTCCGAAATCACATAAGGCGCACCACCAAACCGAACGAACCCTTGCACACCGGCTATATCCGTGATCGTCGTTGTGTGGACCACTTCAGGGTCGAAGCGAAGGAACAGATAGCCGGGGAAGAGCTGTCGCGTCGTCTTTCGTTGGGAGGGGCGATCTACCCTGCGACGAAGCTCCGTTCGCGTCGGTGCGTACAGCTCAACATCCAGAGCCTCCACCTTGCTCGTAACCCACTCCAGCGCATTGCGGTTATGGGTCATCAGGTACCAATTGCGCACTCTAAAATCCTCCCTTTTCGGGCACGCTCCTCCAAAACCCGACCCGTCTGGGGGTCGAATCTGGTACGGCATTCTGGAGCCGAAACACTGTACATGCATACAGTGTTTCTAAAGGTTACATTCGCTCGAACTCTCGATGCAAGAGAGTTTTGCTAGTGGGAATGGTAGAGAATTTTCCTCAAAAGTAAACACTTTTTACCTAATAGATAACATTGTGCTTTTATGAGGAGACAACCACATGAAAACCTTGGATTTTCTGGAGAGATCATGGACAACCTCCGAAAGTCCATCGGTGCCCGTCTTCAAGCGCTCAGAAAGGCTCGCTCCCTCACTCAGGCGGACCTTGCCTACAGAATCGACTGTGAGACGGTCCTAATCAGCCGATATGAGCGCGGCATCAACACCCCGAGCGTGGAGCAGCTCCTCAAGATCGCCCGCGCCCTGAACGTAACCCCAGGCGAACTGCTTCCCGTTGACCAGGACCTCGACAGGGAGCGCCTCATCGCCCTCCGCCGGGATCTGGCCGAGAAAGCGCTCAAAATCGAATCCACCACTGCCCTGGAACAGCTCAACCGCCTGGCCGACTCTTTCCTCTTGGACAGGAAAAAATCCTAGGCCAGCCAAGCGGCCGATCTGGATGCTCTACAGCCCGCTCTTGATCCGGTTCCACACCCGCGTTCTGACCCGCTCGGCCTTCAGTGGCAGAGTTTCCAGGGGGAACAGCCGCTTCATGGTTTCATCGTCGAAATACACAGCGGGATCTTCCCTGACTGTTTTTTCCACGTACTGGAAGGACTCCCTGTTCCCATTTGGATAGCCGATATAGCTCGAAGACTTCGCTATCACGTCAGGCTTGATCATGAAGTTTATAAACTTCCTTCCCTCTTCGGGATGCGGCGCATCTTTGAGTAGCACCATATTCTCTATCCAAACAAGGGAGCCCTCTTTAGGAATGCTATATCCAATCTCCCGGTGGACTTTTCCGCTCTTATTGGCGTTTCTTGCAAGATAGGCCGTACCCTGCCACCCCACAGAAACACAAATATTTCCGTTGGTGAGGTCGGCTGTCAGCTTAGACGAGTCGAAGTATCGAATATAAGGACGCACTTTCAGAATCAGTGCTTGTGCTTTCTCATAGTCGGCAGGATTCTGGCTGTTGTAGGGGAGCCCAAGGTAGTTCAATGCGATAGAAAGAATCTCAGTGGAAGAGTCGAGCATCGCCACCCCACACTTCGAGAGCTTCGAAATGTTCTCTTCCTTGAAAATCAGATCCCATGAGTTGGTCGGCGCATCAGCGCCCAGGTACTGGCGCACCTTTTCTGCATCGTAGGCTATGCCCGTGGTGCCCCACAGGTAGGGAACCGCGTATCGGTTCCCGGGATCCGTGGCACTGAGGTTCTTCATCACCTGGGGGTCCAGGTTGGACCACTCTTTCAAGTCCTGGTGCTCCAGCTCCTGGAGCACCCCCGCCTTGATCAGGTTGGGCAGCAGGTTGGACGTGATCACCACTACATCGTAACCGGACCGCCCGGCCAAGAGCTTGCCTTGTGCGAACTCACCACTATCGAAAGTGCCGGAAATGACTTTCACGCCCGTCTCTTTCTGAAAATCGCCGGTCACGCCTGGGGCGATGAAATCGATCCAGTTATAGAAGTGAACACTCCTCTCCTGACGTTGATCAGCCGACACGCCGGCAGAGCCGGCGGTGAAGGCGATAGACAAGGCAAGTGCAGCAATCCCTTTCATAAATACCCCATTAGTTAAACTGCTAGAATTAATAGGTATCGCTAGATTTTTCCCTCATTCACTGCCGATATTATTCTCACTGGAAGGTCATTTCTATTGACCGGATTACCTAGTCCCCTGGGAGTAGTGAAATGGAAATCAGCTTGAAGGACATAGCTTGGCAGCGCTCGCTTGGGAACCTGCTCGACCACCTGGACCAGCCAGACTTTTGGTTGGTACTGGTGGAAACGGTACGGGAGTTCGTGCAGGTCGATAACTGGGTTTCTCTGGTATTTAGTGACTCCACACCAGTGATACTTTTCTACGCCGAGGAGGAAGAAGAGGAAAAAGACGAAAGGAAGCCCAACCATTTAATTGGCAAATACATAACCGGTTACTATCGCATCGATCCGTTCTATGCCGCCTCACGCTCTGCACCCGGCCCTCGGACGATCTATCTTCGAGATATCGTGACGCCCGCATTTAATAAGAGTCGATACTACATAGAGTACTTCGAGACGCATGTGGTATGCGATGAAATGCAATATAACATCCCTATTGATGAGCGCCGCACGCTTTGCCTGTCGCTGGGAAGCGAGGCGAAGTATACCGCCGAGAACATTGCGTTTCTTGAGATCATTCGCCCTTGGGTGCTTTCCCTCATGAGCAAGCGGCTCCACTTCGAGGAAAGCCTACAAGACGACAGTAGCCCATCGCTCAGAGTCGACAGCTCTGTGCTGAACGCTCTTGTCGCACCACTGACAGGGCGTGAATCCCAGGTCTTGAATCTGATGCTAGAGGGTAAGTCAAATAAGGAAATAGCTGACAAGCTCGCAATATCCGTATCGACAACCAAAGTTCACCGGCGTCACGTCTACGCCAAGTTGAACGTAAGTTCTCACTCCGAACTATTTGCCTTGCTCCTGAAAGATATGCCGTCTGTCGGAAACATAGTTTCTCAAACATAAAACATTTACATATAGGCGCAATGCGCCTAATATAAGTCTTGTTGGTGGCACGCAGAAAGCCACTCACCCCGAGGGGGCTAGTCGTTGCCACCGGGGAACGAGATGAGACTTTCAGATGTTGCGACAATCCGAACGAACTACCCCGAGGCGCATTTCTGGTTAGTTCGGCGGGGCTCAGCGGAGCGATGCGGTGAGCCGGTTCGAGAGTTCAATCCAGAACATATCGGAATCCGGGTAAACCGAATAGACATACTCCTCCCCGACTATCTCTTTTACGCCCTGGTCCATATCCACCAGGTCGGTTACTGGAAGACGATAGCAACCGGAACGCTGAGCCTAGTCAACATCCGTGTTTCAGACGTTCGCCAGATCGAGCTGTCACCACGGTGAGACGGGGCCGAAAGGCCCCCTACTCTCAACTAGCGGAGCAAAGCATGAGAATCGAGTTACCGAGCATATCTGAGCAGCAGCGCGCCATCTTCGAGCAGGCCACGCAGGATGGAATCAAACAACTGAGGGCCAACCTCGACGCTCCGCGCCTCCCGTCGCAGTCTGAGGTCGACGAACAGGCCTACAGCCGGGCGCACCTGTTGCGCGAGCATGAAGGCTGGGAAGCCCCGCACCCGGATGTTATCTGCGCCTACTTCCGTCACTTCCAGGCACACTTTTCTGATTACAATACCGACGCCAAGTTGGCGGCGCTGCTTGGCCTGACCAGTGACCGACGTATCCGGGAGTATAAAAGCGGTGCGAGAACCATCCCTTACGGGGTGTGGCGGAAATTCCTAGTGATGACCGGCAGGGCTCCGCAGGAAATAATCCAGGTCTTCGCTTTCATGGGGTGATCCATTCGTACAGACGTTTCCTGACTTTAGGAGGAACACATGGGACAACTTAAAAATATCTACTTCCCTGGCGTGAGTAGTGCGCCATCGTCTGCGCAATACGGAATTTTTCTTAGCCCTGAAAAGTCTTTTCCAGTCGCCAATATAGTCGTCGTACAGTCCGACAGACAGAACGATTACATGGGTACAAGTCTGTATAATACGGACGAAGGTCGAAACATTGTTCTCAATCGAATTCTAGAGAATGACCTACGAGGGATACGGCTGGACTATATCAATTTTTACGTCATCCTCGACTTGTCTACCACGCTTGAAGGCATGAAACTGCCGATCCACCTTGACTTCGACGATTACATCGCCAAAGGAAACCCCTACAATTGCACTCCTAGCGACACGACAACCGGACGCATCCTGCAATGGATTACGGGCGAAAAGACCTATTCCTACTGGAGCGGCCATGTCCTGGGGGGCTGTGCCCGTTTTTACACTGAACTGGATGACCAGAACCGTGAACCTCTCTCGGTCGATAGTGCGCGGGAACTACTGAACCGAGTGGGCTATAAAATCCCAACAAAGGAATAGAACAATGTCCAAGCTCGCCGCCTTCCGGGAAGCGGAACGCAAACTCCAGGAACAAATGCAGCTGCTGGAGAAGCTCAAGGCCGACAGCAGCCTGAAAAAGGAGCTGGAGTTCCGCGATGAACTGGAAAAGCTCATGAAGAAGTACGGCATGAGCCTGCGCAACATCATCGAGATCCTCGATCCCAGCGCCGTCGCGAACCGGCCTGCCGGCCAGGCCTCCTCGATCCGCCGGCCGCGGTCGGTGAAGGTCTACCGCAACCCGGAAACCGGCGAGGTGGTGGAAACCAAGGGCGGCAATCACCGGGTGCTGAAGGCCTGGAAAGAGCAGTACGGCGCCGATACCGTCAATGCCTGGTTGCAGGCCTGATAGACCGGCCCCAACGGAAAAGCCCCGCCGAAGCGGGGCTTTTTTATGCCGGCGTGACGGTCACGCCGCAATGTGGGCATCGTACAGACGCGGCACCTTCGGCTGAGCGCGCTGCTCTGCATGCCATAGCTCATAGGCCGCCTGCATGGCCAACCAGTGGCGGGCCTGGCCGATGCCGGCACGCTCAAGGCGCACAGCCAGGTCCGACGTGATCGAGGCGTGCCCATTGAGCACCTTCGACAGTTGGACCCGCGAATAGCCCAGGGCCTTGGCGAAGTCCGTGATAGTGATATCCAGCTCGGGGAGCACGTCCTCGCGCAGGATTTCCGCAGGATGCGGCGGGTTGTGCATACCCATATGTAGACCCTCAGTGGTAGTCCTGGTAGTCGACCAGCTCAACATCCTCGCCAACGAAGCGGAATGTCAGCCGCCAATTGCCGGAAACGCGGACGGACCAGTACCCGGCAAGATCCCCCTTCAGGGAGTGGAGTCTCCAGCCGACCTGATTCATGTCGCCGGGATTGTTCGCTTCGCTCAGGGCGAGCAGTTGGCGGCGTAGGCGCGGGGCGTGTGCCGCCTGGATCCCTTTGGTCTTGCCCGTCTTGAAGAAGACTTCCAGACCCTTGTGTCGGAAGGAGATAATCATCGTTAAGTGTAAACAACCTGTTAACGGGAGTTAAGCATAACTCGTTAATAGACTGTTTACAATGCCCCCGATGCTGCACTCCTGGAAGTAATGCCCGCCGACACGGTGGCGGCCCTACCCTGGGGCATAGATAGGCGTAGGCCAATCTTGGTGGCATAGCGCTTGAGCTGGGTGAGCGAGGCGCCCGGGGCGCGGGGAGCGCCCTGCCTGCGCTACCTGCTGGCTAGCTCTCGCTGGCCAGGCACTCAAGCGCGAACTGAACGGGATACGGCGCCTCTCTGCCGGCGGTTTCGCTGACGTAATTCCTCAGCGCGCGGGCGGTGATTCCGATCCGCCTGGCAGCTTCTTCCTGCTTCAGGCCGGCTCGCTCGTACAGCCCGCGCAGGTAGCGCGGGTCTGGATTGTGTTTAGAGGCATCAGGTTTCACATTTTCACCCGCAGTTGTTCCGGTATGAACGCAAGAACCTTGTTGCTACCGAGAATGACGTAGTTCGGATTCCCCCACTCCATGGCCATTTGCATGGCCTTCGCCGCAGCTGCGCCGGGATCGCTTCCCGCGCGGGTCCGGCCGGCGACCATTTTGCCATCCCGCTCTACGTTGACCTCGTAGCTTCCCGGATTCCTGGAGGTCTCCGTCACAGTAACGACTGTTGGTCGGCTCATGCCTGTTCCTCATACCGCTGCTTGAACTTGTCCTGAAAAATAGCCATTAAACGCCCATGGACGCGGCTTCCCCAGGTGACACCTACGTTCTGCGAGGCAGTGGCCAGCATCACGTTGGCGATGCGATACCACCATCCCCAATCGGCAAACGGGCTGCTCGCGACCCGCCCATCTGCGTTGAGCAGCGCCTCTTCCCACGCCTTGAACTCGCGATACTCTTCATGATTGAACTCGTCCACCAGCCGTTGCAGGACGGTAGCCTGGAGCCCCTCATGGAGCCTGGCGGCGAAACCAGAAGCGGCTAGAACCTGGCTTTCAGTCAGGTTGTCGGGGTCCGCATCCTCCCAGGACTGGATGAATCGAGCCGCATCAATAACCGAGCGGGCGACGATGCGATCTGAAATGGTGCTGCTCATTGCTCACCTTCCATGCCAAATGCTTCGACCTGCATAGCGACCTTCTCATCGGTGGAGAGGGCCTGGAATTCCTCTTCGGTCATTTCTGCGTTGGGGTCCATGTACTCGCCCCAGAGACGGAAGTCTTCAGCGATTTCTTCGTAGGTATGTTGGGTGCTCATGGCTTCGATCCTTCTTGGCGCCTCGCCGTTGTGGCCGGCATGGCTCACATAATAGGAACAATGTTCCTCTATGTAAATAGGAACATTGTTCCTTTTGTCGGGTTTTCTACTACGCAGGCTCGATCAGGTAGGCGCCCTGGTTGCGCACGTTGCCGACGTCGCGGCTGACCGCGTACCAGGTGAACGCCTCGGCTGGTTCGCCCTGGTGCAGCACGATTTGTTCCGCGCGCTCTGGCGGCGTCGCCGGGTCAAGCCACTCGCGGGCCAGGTCGGGTGGGAGCACGACCGGTCTCCGGTCGTGAATATCGACCATGCCGCCGGCAGAGTCCGCGGTGATGATCACGAATCCATGCTGTTCGGCCGGCTCATCATCGAGGCCCGGGAACTGGCCGATGGCGGCGCAGAGGATCGGTGAGCCGTCGGCGTGCTGGATGTGATACGGCTGTTTCCGCGGCCCGCCCTCGGCCACCCACTCGAACCAGCCTGAAACGGGGCAAAGCGCGCGATGGCGCCACGCGGCGCTGAAGAAGCGTCCATGCGCCACTTTCTCGACCCTGGCGTTGATCGGCGCCGCGCGATCACGGGCCCAGAACGGCCTCCAGCCCCAGCGAATGGCCTGGGCGACCAGGGCATCGCCTTCGAGCCGTAGCGTCGTCACGGCCGTCGATGGCGCGACGTTGTAGCGCTCGGGCTGCTCGCCGACGAGGTTGACCAGCGCGTTGGGCATCGACAGTGCGTCGACGAACTCATGAAGCCCTGTGTACTGCGAAAGCCTGCCACACATCGCTCACTCCGGTGGTAGATGGGCACTGGGTAAGGGTAGATGATGAACAAAAAGCCCCGCTCATGCGGGGCTTGTGCTTGCGTGGCTCGCCGGCGTGACCGTCACGTCCGCTCGTCGACTGCCGGCTCGGCGCGTAGCAGGGCCTGGTGCAGCTGGTTGATGTGCTCGACCGCCTTGTTGCCCCGGGCCAGGTGGCTGACCAGGATCTCGCTGGTCTTGGTGAAGCGGTGGCCGATGCGCACGGTGTAGGAGCGCAGGGCCCAGCTGATGAAGCCGGTGAAGTACATCGCGTCCTCGATGTCGCGCCACTTTACCCCGCGGTAGCCACGGCGCCAGGGCAGGATGCCCTGGTAGAGCCAGACGCCCACGTCGTCGGTGTAGAGGTGGACGCTGCGCAGGTAGAGGAGCTTGTAGACGAACAGTGCCAGGGCGATGAGCAGGACGCCGGCACTGGCCGCCAGGCCGAGCTGGTAGGCCTGTTCGCTCGGCGCCTTGTGCAGCGTCCACCAGCCGAGGGCCAGCGCGCCGGCGCACAGGACCAGGAACAGCAGGACCGGGCCGACGTAGGCCAGCCAGGACAGGCGGTAGACCTGGTGCGGGGTGGCGTTGCGGGTGGGGTGTTCGTAGCCGTCCATTGGGGGCGATCTCCTTGGGTTGCGGGGTAGGACTACAGCTCGACGCGGAATTCGCGCAGGCCGATCTTGGTGGCGTAGCGCTCCAGCTGGGTGAGCGAGGCGAACACGCGCAGCGGTTCGCGGCGTGAGCGTAACGGGTAGTGGTGGCCACCGCCGGCGTAGCGCACCAGCAGCTGCCAGCCCTCCCCGCCCGGGCCGCGGGTGACCAGGGTATCGCGGGCGCCGCCGGCGGCGATCAGCGCCTGCAGGGCGTCTTCGGTGATCGACTCGCGCATCAGCGACGTACCTCCTTCGGCGTGACGCCGGCGGCCAGGCCGAGGGCGCGGCGGATCGCGTCGAGCCGCTGGCCGTCGTGGGGGGAATCCTCGAGGTCGGTCATGGGGAACTCCAGGGGGTGAACGGGGGTAGGTTCGCGCGGCCGCCAGTGTAGGGGGTTCTGGTAGGCCAGTGTAAGGGGGTGTGGTCGCCGGGGGTTAAGCATCTGGCGACCAGGACCTGGCTTAGCGAGGGGGGTGATTTAACAATCTGCCCGTTATGAGAAGTTCGCGGGCTTCACCGGCGCCTGGGCGGCCAGTGCTTCGGCCGCCTCCTGCTCGCGGGCTGCGCGCGCGAAATTGTCGCGGCACCGCCAGCACAGCACCTTCGACGGCCGCGCCTTGGTCGTCTTGGCGGTCTTGCCGCAGCCGGCGCAGACGAAGTGCCGGGCGCAGCCAATCGCTGGGTTCCTAGGCCGGGCGGCCGGGGCGGCTTGCGGGATATCACTCGGGCACATAGGGGCGGGTTCCTTTCTATCCGTTATGCGCAATGCGCAGTCAGCCGCGCGTGGCCCGGTTGGCCTGCGCATCGGCCGCCTCGATCTGACACAGCTGCTCCACCGCCTCCGGCGTCAGGCCGCTGGCCTTCTCATGCGCCAGGGACAGCAGAGCGGTCAGGGCCCCGTGCTGCATCAGGAATTCTTCCCGGTCATCGTCGGGAGTCTGGCCGGCCGTGGTTTGCCACAGATATCGGGCCGTCCGCGCCTGGGCCGCGCGGGCCTGGGCGATCAGGGCTTGTTCCAGTTGGGTCATGGTCGTACTCATGTTTGGGCAGGTTCCTTTCTATCCGTTGGGCAAACCGGGCTACCCCAGCTCCCCGGGCTCCCATTCGATGGGCCTGCCATCCAGCCCCTCGCACTCGTCAACCGGACCCGCCAGCGTGTAGTCAGCTCCTGGGTGTTCATCCACCTGGGGCGCCGGGCACGCCACGTTCAGCGCCTCCAATCGGCGCCGCGCCTCGGCCCAGGTTTCGCCAGGCCGCGCGCCGGCGCGCACCTGCTCGTCAGTCAGCGGCGGCAGCTTGCGGGGGGTTATCAGCGTCATGGGGTGGGTTCCTTTCGATCGGTAGGCGTTATCAGGCCGAGGCCTGCCCCAGCGCTTCAGCAGCGGCGGCCCGCAGATCCATAGGGGATAGTTGGTTCGTCATCACCTTCACCAGTTCGGCACGCACCTGGGCACTGCCAATATGCGCCAGGCCTCGCGCGGCACCGATCCTGACCGGCACCGGAAGGCGACTATCGGTCATCGCGGCAATCAGGGTGTCCACTGCGTCGTTCTTCTCCATGCGGTTTCCTCGATCTGTACGTGTTGCGTGATGTTGCGCCCCTACGTGCAATAGAGGGGCGGACGGTTCAAGCCGGTCAGTCACTGACCCATCTACTGGCCTTCTGGCTTGTTGGGCTTGCTCCTGCCTTTTGCCGGCGACTTCGCCGCGGATGCCCCAACGTGGGCCAGCAGCTGGGCATTGCTTTCCCGCAGACTTTCAAGCTCACCCTCGACGCGTGCTGCTCGAAGCCCAGCGTCTTGAGCCTGCTTCCGAGCCTCGTCCCGCTCGGCCTGCACCTTGGTAAAACGCTGCGCCTGGGTGTTCGCTTCGGCTGCGGCGCGCTTGCGCTGCTCCTGAGCCAGTTCGTCGGCAGCCTGAAGCCGGAACACCTCTTTCTGTGCCGCATCCAGGCGCTGCTGGAGATCCTCGGCGCGAGCCGCAATCCCTTCCAGTTGGGCGTCTGTCCTCCCCTTCGCCTCGGCCAACTCCGCCTTCGCGCGGTCGATCGCTTCGGCCGCCACCGCCTTCACCTGCTCCAGTTCGGCCTGGTGACTCTGACGAGCCGCCGACAGCTCATTACGCAAGTCGGTTGCCTCGTCCCGGGCCCGCTGAAGCTCGCCCTTCAGGTCCTCCACCCGCTGGGTGATTTCCTCGGTACGGGCCTCGGCCGTGTCCGCCCGCGTGGTTTCATGTCCCAGCTCATGCCGCAGTTCGGCCAGCAGGGCGTCCTGTTCCTCTAGGCGGCGCTGGACACCTTCCTTCTCCTGCTGAAGCCGCTCCAGCTCGCCCTGCTGTTCCTCGTACAACTGGGAAAGCTCGACCCGGGTGCTCTCCATATCCTCGCGCTCTTGCGCCCAGTCTGCCTCGGCTTTGCGCAGATTGGCATTGGCCAGCTCCAGCGCCTCGGTCCAGAGGGCCGCGCCCAAGCCCAAGGCGGCCTGATGCAAGGCCGGGGGCAACTCAACCTGCACAAGCTCGGGCTTCGCGGTCTGCAACTGCCGCCATTCCTTCATGACCCGCGTGACCGTGTTCATATCCGCCCGCGCCGCCCGGCGCACATCCGGCACCGGCGGGAAGCGCTCACGGCCCAGCTCGTCATAGAGACGGTCAGCTTCTTTGAAGATACGCGCCCGTATTTCCGTTTCGTTGCTGATTTGTTCCGTCATATATCCCCCTGGTCGAGGTATTTTCAATAATAAGAATAATAATTTAATTATTATTATTATGATACTGCCGTCCGACGAACGGGATCCCCGCCCCAGCCCGTTAACAGGCACAAAAAAACCGGCCATCAGCCGGTTTCTTCGGTTTGGTAGGCGCCGCCGTGATGCGTCACGGCCCTTCTTCACCCAGGTTGAGGTTGTCCCCCTCGGCCGCATGCCAGCCCTCAACCCAGGACCGCGAGGCAGCCTCTCCTTCGCTGCGCGGACACATATCCAGAGCCAGGCCAGCAATGAATGCCTCCCGACCCATGCCGTACCAATCGGCAGTGAGCGGTGGCAGCTTGCGGGGGTCTATCAGCGTCATGGGGTGAGTTCCTTTCAGGGCGTGACGGTCACACATACGGCCAGCGGCGCGGGCACTTGGTACGCTCGGCGGGCTCCTTACGAATCCGGTAGATGATCCTGGCCCATTCGGTGAAATCACTTCCAGGGCCTATCTGGTCCTCGTGGTAAATGTCGCGCAACGCCTCGCGCCGCTCGCCCTCGTCCAGCCACTCATTGAAGCTCAGTTCTCGTTCCATGGGGTCAGATCCTGCCGGCAACGCCGGCGCTTGGGTGGGTGCCCTCGAACGCGGGGCGGGTTCCCTTCTACCTCTATCCGTTATGCGAGGAAACACACGGGCGGTTACGTCGGCGCCGGCGGCTCGCCCTGGGCGTCGTCGCGTTCACGCCGGCGCGATAGATGGCGAACGCCTTATCGATCTGAGCTTGTCGCTCCTGAGCGGTGATCAGCCCCAAACGATACTGTTGGAGCGCCTGGTCAACACGCTCAGTCAGTCGAAGACCGGCGCCCGTCACGGCTGAAGGAGTAGTCATCACATGGCTCCCGCCGGCAGTGCCGGCTGTTCGGTGGGTGCCCCTCGGAGTGGCAGGGCGGGTTCCTTTCGATTCGTGACGGTCACGCAGTCTTTGCCGGCCGACGGCGCAAGGCACGCAACACGGCGGCTTCTAGTGCTTCCTTTCCGCCGTAGTCATGGCGCTGCGAATAGCTGGCGTACAGCTTGCGCAACGGCAACAGCAGCTCTTCGATTTCGTGGAAGCGCTTGGCGTCGGCCTCCAGCTTGTCGGTACGCTGCTCGGCTTCGGCGGCTTCGTCGCGTGAACGCCAGTCGATACGGGCCAGATCGTCCGACCATTGGCCTTGGTAGGTGGCTTCGCCCAGCTTGCGCACCTGTTCATCTGAAAAGCTCGCGCCCCGGTAGATACCGCCAACCGCTTTGCCCTTCAGGGCACGGTATTCAAACAGCATGCGTTCGCCCAGGGCGCCGTTGACGACCACAATCACTTCGGCACCCATTTTGCCGCTCTTCAGCAGGCGGCGGCCTGTATACACATAATCGCGCGCGACGAACTCGGCGCCACCTTCTTCTTTCTTGGCCATCGGTGCGGATTCCTTTCAGTTCGCTCCTACAGCGCGAGGAATGATGTGCACCCATATGATGTGCATCCAAAGCAGCAGGCTGCCCACGACGCCGAAGGCGAGGAGGCACCAGACCGCCAGTTCTGGCAGCATCTGTTGGAAAGGGTGTTTGCGAGGCGGTGTCTCTGCTTCTGCCGCCACAGGCTTCGATTCTTTGTTCATCCTATTTTCCTAATATTGTTCCGTTGCTTGCCCCGTACCGCAGGACGGTTCGCCCAGCGTAAGCTGGGCGAGAGGGTCACTCGGTGTCATCACCGTCAAGGTCCGAAAGACTATCGGCGAGGTCGATATCGACCTGGTGCTGATCCGTTTCGGCTACGACGACAAAGCTGCAAGCGCTGTCCTGCTCTCCTGCGGCAATGTGCTCCTGGAAATAGCTGTCGGCAACGAACTGCGCAGCGTCCTTATGATCCCCATCGACTTCAACATCAATGGTCCAGGTGACGGTATAAGCGGCCATGTGCAACTCCTCATTGGTTTGTTTCAATGAGGATATTTTACCTTTTAAGGTAAAACTTAACAACCTAAATTTACCATTAAAGGTAAAATCTACTTAACTCGGCTGCACGCTGACTTTCTTTTCGCAGCACCGCTAGGCGCCGCGAGAACTGGCTCATGTTCACTCCATACTTCGTCCAGGCCTCACTGGCCTTTACGCCATTGACCAGGTGTTCGCGAAGCGCATCGATCAACGGCTGCGCTCGGATAGAAGTGCCTTCCAAGAGCAGTTCAAAATGCCGCGGGTCGACTTCTCCTGGGGTTAGAAAGGAGTCTTTGGCGGTTCCAGGTTTCATGGGGCTACGTGTCCTGTATCTGTTCGTGGATCCGCCTCGATACCGAGGCGGTACATCGGTTCGCCGTCTTCGTTGCGGATCCACGCCACAACTGAGCAACGGCACTCATTCGCCAAGTCCTGAGCCTCGCGGGCCAGGTCCTCAAGGTGATACTCCGCACGGCTGCATGAGATCCTGGACTCGTCCAGCAGCTGGCCACGATCGCTGTAGAATCCTACGTTCATCGTTCAGACTCACGATTTATGAAGAGCTGCGCAGGGGATGGGTTTGAGCTGGTATTGCCTAATGCTTTGAGTACGTGGAAGCTCCTCCAGCCTGTGCATGAGTTCCTGAGTGCCGAGGCGCACTTTGTACGCACGGCCGTCAATGCAGAGGATCGAATCCACCCCCTGGTTCTCTTCATACTCCAGCTTCGGAGCTGAAATGGACTGGCTCTCAGCGCTCGACCGGCCAAGCACAAGCCATTCACTTTTTACAGCCGCTGTCGTGCCGACCACGCCTATAGCGATTCCAGCCAGTAGAAGAGCGCCCCCGGCCAACAAAGTGATGAAAAAGGGTTTGGAAGATGAATCATCCATGGGGGAAAACCTCCTCGGGATCAGTCGTTTTGCTCATACTGTGCTGCCATTTGCTTGACTTGTTCAGCCAGCTCTGGCGGTAACCAGACACCGACGAAAACAAGGCCTGCGGCGCCTTTCTGCAAGTACGGTTCTACACGCTTCAGCGCTGAGTTGACGTTCTGCGCGCTGCGTCCAGTTTGCCGCGCGACTTCGACCGGCTTCACGCCATCCACGTACACGCTCCGGGCGATCGCCAGGGTGTCGGGGTGTAGGCGTTTCATCGCCGGCAGGCACTTCTCCCAGTGCTCCAGGGTGTAACGTTCTGGCATCGTTCCATTCGCTCCACGGCTGTTATACTGACGTCGCTCAGTTCGCAGAGCAAAACAGGGGCCCACAAGCGTTGCAGCGTTTGTGGGCCTCGCCTTTATCGGGCACGTCACGGTCAAAACTCAAACTCCATCTGCGGATCCTCCGGGTCACACTTTGGCAGGTTCAGGGGGTGACCCAGCTGCCGGCGAATCTCCGACAGCCAGGCCTTGTAAGGAGCATTCGTCCGAGGACCGAACGGATAGGCTTTCCTGAACTCCCGGCGCAACGCCTTCAGGTCTGATCGACCGACACGTCGAATGACCTCGTGGACAATCGGTGCCGCTTGCTCAACCCAGCTCATCACCTCCTCCCCTGCCCCGCTCTACACCCAGCCTGGGGCTTCCTTGAAACCAGGTAGATCCTCGATAGCCGCCTCGCGGATCCGGGACAGCAGTTCGTAGGCCCGCGACTTGTAGTAGCCCGGTGCATCACATGAATTCCGATGGTACGTATCGGCAAGCTTCAGCAGTTCCAGCGCAGAAACCGACTCGGCCTGGCCGTCGAAGACGAATGGGATGCAGTGCCCTTCGTCATAGTCCAGGCCCCTGGAGCGGAACCGCACAGAGCGGATGTTTTCTTCGCGCAGGAGTTGGCCATCCTGCTGGATCTGCTGAAGTTCAAGCGCACAGGTAAGTCGATCGCTAGGGTAGACATAGCGCAGCAGGGTCGACAGGTGACGACAGCTCAGCACAAGGTTTGACTCACTCATGGGACATATCTCCGTTCGCATCGCAGAGCCCTTCGGAGCGGTTGCAGCCGCTGTTTCCGAGGGGGTTGAAGGGCCCGGCCGAGCCGGGCGCCAAGTGCAAGAGAAGTGTGCGATTAGCACCGGAGAAAATCAACCCTTTATAAACTATTTATTTATACAGGGTTCATTAAAAGAAAGTCCCGATTCGTCACTTCGGGGACCGAAGGTGCCAGGTCTTCAGCGCCCGCGGATATCCAAGTGCGGTCTCTGAAGTGACGAATTGGCCTACTTAATCACCCCTGGACGGTCGACAAGGAAGTCAGGATCCGCAGGATCAACGTCTAGCAGCGAGGGCCAGGTGAGGCCGAGTTGTCGCCTGGCCTGAGGCAAGCCGCAACCGGTGGCGTGACGATAGCGGCGCACGGCAGCTACTACATTCCCAGCCTTCACCAGGTCGACGCATTCCCGCCTGAGCACCTCCTCTGTCACCTCCTGGGAGGCGACCTCAGCCTGCTCCTGCAGGCGGCCGATGAGCGCCCTCATGCCTGGGTAGTGCAATCGATCGGAATAGGCACGAATCGGGGGATTCGACCCTGCAGCTGATCCTGATGACCACATTCAGGGCAACCGTCGTTGTCCAAGGGCAGCAACACGCAACAGACAGGGCAAATCACATCATCGAGCGTGAGTCTCTTCATGTTCCCTCCAACACGGCGTGAATCCGTAATCCTTTGAACCCCTTGGTGATCCTGGGCGCCATTAATCGCGATGAAGGATAGCAACACACGTCTTCGGCAAACATCTGTCCCCGAAGTGACGAATTGCCCTATTCGAGTAGGTGTGGCAGTGCCAAAATACTGTACATTCGTACATACAAAGGTAATGCCATGCCCTCCTCCCTACCACCGTTCAAGCCCATCACGCTTGCTGAGCTGCGGCGGATATGGGAAGCCTACCCTGACCCCGACGTGCGCCGGCTGACTCTCGAAGTCGCCAGATACCGCCGCGTCATCGCAGAGATAGATGGCCTGTATAGCAGTATCCACCAGTCATGGCGCGAGACCGTGGGCGGCGAACTTTGCGCCCTTCACCTACTGAAGGGCGTTATGGCAGCCGAACGTCAGCGGCTGTTGTAAGAGGGCATTACGTGACGCAGCAAGACGTTAATATTTCATATTTACGAATTATGAATTCGTAAATATGAAGTCTTATCGCTAATCGGCAATTCCTGTGACCCTCCGACGGTCCTCATCGGATTCATGATAGTCACCGTCGATCCCATGAAGCTTCAACCGGGCTTGTAATACTTCAACCGCCCGGAACGCCTTACCACGTTCAGCGACAATCTGGGCGTTCTCGCGCTCCAGTCCGCGAAGCCGCTCTGCCAGCTTCGCCCGCTGCGCTTTTAGCTCATCCAACTGGCGGCGCAGTTGCGCTGCCGTGTCAAAAGCGCGGGCAGCCTCCTTCTTCTGGTAGTCCAGTACAATGTATACGTCGGGGCTATGACCCAGCTGGCCAAGACCGTCCCGGGCGAACCAGGGCGTGGAGCCGAACACCCGCCCCAGGCGCTCGCGAATTTCGACGTTATCAAGCATCCCCTGATCAATGCGCAAAGTCTCCAAGGCGTCGACCGCCTGCCAAAGGTAATGCAGGTCAGCCAGCACCAGCGGGGCAGGCGACTCCGCGCCGTCACGCAAACGCTCGGCTTCGGCGCGGAAATGCTGGGCCAAGGCATACTGTTCCTTGAAGTCGGCAAGCCGCCGGCGCAGTTCTTCTTGCCACTGATCTCTCAGCACCTTCGCATCCTGGCTACGCCCTATTGCAGCCGCGTCAAACTCAGGTAGATCAGCGAAAAGACGCTCATACAACGCCGCCACCTTCGGCGCCTCGGACAGATCCAGGGCACAACCACGGAAGGCAAACCAGAAATCGCACGCCTCCAGCAGGTGACGCCGCTCGACGAGATCCAAGTTATACGGTTTGAGCCCTTCCAGTTCGCGCAACTTCTTGAGTTTTTCGCGGCGGCGTTTCTGCCGTTCGGCGCCGCTCAGCGGCCTTCTCGGGGCGGGTGAGTCACCGAACATCACCAGTTGGCCGTCACGCGTCACGCCGTCCAGCGCTTCGGCCAGCCACTGCGGGCGCTTCTTGATCCAGCGCAAGTCTTCTTTCGTGATCGGCCTCAAGCCTTTGGCTTCGATCTGAGCGGAAATCTCGGCGCGTACCGCCTGCTCAAGGCTGCGTCCCAGGTGATCACCGACAGTCATATAGACACTACGGTAGCCGGTAGAACTGATAAACGGCTTGTCGAAGTCAACAGCCGTCGCATCGAAACCGGGCGCCGAGCGCAGCCCCTCGCAGTCGTATTTGACCAACACCCGCACGCCATCAACCTCAACCAAGAATTCGCCACCCTGCCCCCAATGGGGAACCTGGCCAGGCTCGGCGGCGAACATCGCATCGAGTACCCGACCTGGCCTGGAGTCGTCTCCACGACACCCAAAGAACGTGCAGCCATTGAGCTTGAACACAATCGCGTCATGCTCAAGGGCGGCGCACCGGCGCGCAGAGTCGTCCGCGGCGATGACCGCATCGTTGTAGATGGCCCGCACCACGCCTGCCCGTGCATGCATGGCCTCGACATCATCCGGCAGGCCGGCGACTAGGGCCAGGAACTCGGGGTCCTCTTCCCGCTCCAGGTGCTGGCCTTTCTTCTTGCGGGGCTTGTTCATACACACCTCACAATTAATAATTATGAATTCACAAGAATGCTATGCACAAACGCAATTGAAGTCAATAAATATGAATTCATAATTAACAATTATGTGTTGGTGGGTAGCGCCACCCCTGATGAGCATATCGGCCTCAATCACCTCCAGGAGATGACCATCGGCGCCGGCCTGGTGGCATGGATCCGCCCGGTACGGCCGGAGTGCAGCTGGTGAGGCACCTCAACCTCGAGGACTTCCAGTAGATGCCCATCGGCGCCGGCGGCGCAGATGACCTAGTGTTGTGGATTTGTCCACCGTGGGAAGGCATCTAGGATCCCGCGGATGAGTCGTAAGCTCACCCCCGTCCATGCCCTCTCCACTCGATCGTTTCAGTCACCAGAGAGATAGAAGGGGGCCCTGAAGGCAGATTCTAGGCCTCGTCCACCCCATCACCTGTTCAGCATCGGAGCGTAGCGACGGCCGTAGGCAGCGCGCTGAAGGAGCGAAAAGCCGTTGCACCGGATTTCAGTGAGGTAAAGGCTTTGTCGGCTTGCAGCGACTGGAAGGGCGCTAGCTCTTGCGTTGTGTGCAGAGGACTGGAATCTGGTGGGGCCCCTCGCGCTTTAGCGCGACGATGGGGAGCATTCTTTGCTCTTGCAGGGGTTTCCCCTGCATAAACAGTATCTCGGCTTGCCGAGGCATCATTGGTGCTGCTTAGCAGCACCTTCTTCTGTCTCTTTTAAACCATCTGGTTAATGACCGACACTTAATTTCCTTAGTCCCGACACTTAACTATTTCTATGTTCGACAGAGGGCTGTAAAAGCCTGTAGCAGAGCTGCGGGGGGAGAGAAAAAGGAGGGGAGGGAAGGTTTGAGTGATCAAAAAATGATCGGCTGCGGCGTAAGGGCGAGGGGCGGCCTGCCGGGGCCGGCCTAGGCGCGAATGGACTTGGTTAATCGTTCTTGGAGGATCCGCTCAGCTTCTGCGTACAGATCGTCCCTAGGCATGCCCGGGTGCCTAGTCATCAGGTCGATGAGCAGTTGCATCCGTGCAGATGCGTAGGTCGCAGAGTCCATTCCATGCGACACCCCTGTTGGCCCAGCAGCGGCCGGGGAGCGGAATGCACGGCCTGGCTTCTTGCCTAATCCGCCGACCAGCAGGGCGACATTACGTGCCCAACCAGTGAGTGTTCCCCACGGACAGCGATTTTCTTCGCAAGCCGTTTCGATGCTCGATCGCGTTCATAGCCCAAACGACGGCCGAGGCCGAACGCAGCGAAAAGATGCTTGCTAACAGCCTTCACAGCAGCAAGCCCACGCCAGGAGCCATCTTCGTTCAGTTGTCGTGGCTGACTGACCGTGAGCAGATTCGCACGCTTCAGATCAGCCATAGCGCGCTCAGCTCGGCGGGGATGCAATCCGGTCCACTGTGTGAGGTAGTCAAGCGTCAACGACAAGAAGCCGCCGGACGTAGGAACGCCACAACGCAGCGATACGAGATCCGTGTGTTCGATGATCGAGGTTAGGAGCAACAGGCAGGCTTCCCGGCGCTCGCTGCGTTGCTGCCGACCTTTACGGCTACGGTTGGCATTGCGGAGATCCGGGATGACGGTGGGGGATCTGTAGTAACGGCGAACTCGTTCCTGGAGCTGCCGCAGGATTCCAGGTCTGTTTTTGTCGGTGGTTGGACGGATGAGGTCCAGCCTCGGTGCGTCTGGCTGGTGGCCACAGAAGTTGCCACCATGATTTGTTCGCTGAACATATGGTCGTGCCACTGATTCCGTTCTCCCCATTGAAGCAGCAAGCAGCAGGGGAGCCGATGGCCGGCACTTTCCCGTGCTTGCACGGGTCCGTGGCGCCGTCCATAATGACGGTTCCCCAATATGGATTCCTCGATCCAATCCCCCTTCTCCGGCTCCCCAGCCAAGAAGGTTGTTTTCCAAAGCCCCGGTCGCCAAACCGGGGCTTTGTCGTCTAAGCGTGATCTTCTTTCGCTAGTTTCAACCTCGCTTCCGGGAAACCCACTCGCTGCATATCTGCATGAACGGCTTCCAACGTCTTGTATATCTTGAGTTTTTCGTGATTTCTGGCGTGGCTCACCAGTTCCAGATCACCGTTGAAGTACACGGCGCCCAGGACCCAGCCACTGCCAAATGATTCAGGAGCAGGCACGACAACAGCCTCTTTGACGGATCCCCGCTCAAAGAGAATGCGCATTTCCGATATGTCTTTTGGCATGAAAGCACCTGCCTACCGCCGGCAAATTGGCGAAAGACTATGCGGCTTTTCAGAAAAACGCAAATAAGTGCTACTCAGAAACATGGTTTGAATCAACCACGCAAGACAAAAGAGAGCTTACAACCTTCAAAACTCGGCCATTGCGGCCTGCCTGGAAGAACCAATTGCCAATTCATAATTATGGATTGGCAATTGGTAATAGTGAATTACGAAGAAATATATCCTTTGGCCTCGAGAGCGTCGCGCACGATAGCAGACACAGTCTTGAGGTCTCCTTTCTCCCGCTTATTCCTAAGCGCAGCATCCTCCAGTTGCTCAATCATTGAAGGCGGCAAACTGATGGTGACAGGCTTCGCCTTCTGCTTAGCCGGCTGCTTCGAACCATATGGGCGCCCCGCCAGCTCTCGCGCCAGAGCCTCGATTTCGGCGGGGGCAGGGGTCTGCTTAGCAGGTTTGGTGTTCATGCTGTCTGCGATAGCCGGCTGCTCAACACCGGCTTTCTTAGCAGCGGCAGTTTGGCTACGCGGTTTAGCCACCGAACACCTCCTTGGCGAGTTGTGCGATTTCAGCAGCGGCCTGAGCGTTGTCGCCCTCCAGTACCGATTGACCATTCGAGATCGCATCCCGGTACGCCTTCCTGTAGAAGCCCACAGCCTCAAGACTCTCGATCGATGGGAACTCCTGCAGGTAGTTTAAAAACTCCTTTCGTTCCGTCTCTTTGACGGCTGGATTGGTGCTCGCCATGCTGTGGTAGGCAAGCACGCGAAGTTCGGGATTAAGCACTCGCACCCGCTCAAACTGCTCCTGGAGTTCCTCCATGGTGTCGAGGTCTAGCTGGCTGCACTGATGGGGAGCGATGATGACGTCCGCAACGGTTGCACCTGAGATAAGTTCAATCGAGTTACGGCCCGCTACGTCAACTAACACATAGTCGAATTTTGCGTCCAAAGTTTTGAGCGTGCTTGCGATGTTCTCGCGCTTCTCTACCAGAGTGATCGCCGGCAGAATCTGCGACTCCTCACGCTCTGCGTGCCACTTTGCACTTGAGCGCTGAGGATCCGCATCGACCAAGCAAACCTCTTTGCCTTCCCGGCGGGCAAGAGCCACAGCAAGATTCAGAACGGTCGTAGTCTTCCCCGATCCGCCTTTGTTGCCACCGACAATGACGATCATGACGCCTCCATGTAAGCGTGTAAGGTTG
>NZ_CP020560.1:5885000-6118054 GCF_003025345.2 Pseudomonas paraeruginosa | reverse complement strand
CGGGGTCATTGCGACCTCAAGTCGTCAACCCAGGTACCGAATCATGAAACGTACTTTCCAACCCAGCACCCTCAAGCGCGCTCGCGTACACGGCTTCCGTGCCCGCATGGCTACCAAGAACGGCCGTCAGGTTCTGTCGCGTCGTCGTGCCAAAGGCCGCAAGCGTCTGACCGTCTGATTTATCCGGTACGGGTGGTGAGTCGGGACTTCGACCGGGACAAGCGTCTACTGACAGCCCGGCAATTCAGCGCAGTCTTCGACTCTCCGACCGGCAAGGTCCCCGGCAAGCACGTCCTGCTGCTGGCTCGCGAGAACGGTCTGGATCACCCCCGCCTCGGCCTGGTGATCGGCAAGAAGAACGTCAAGCTCGCCGTCCAGCGCAATCGCCTCAAACGCCTGATTCGCGAATCGTTCCGGCACAACCAGGAAGCCCTGGCTGGCTGGGATATCGTGATGATCGCGCGCAAAGGCCTGGGCGAACTGGAAAATCCGGAGCTGCACCAGCAGTTCGGCAAGCTCTGGAAACGCCTGTTGCGCAACCGACCTCGCACGGAAAGCCCTGCTGACGCCCCAGGCGTGGCCGACGGTACTCATGCATAGGTCGATGCCCGCGCATCCCGATCCGAGCAGCGTCATCCCTCCTTCGATGACCCGGTACCGTCGTTCCCGGCCAAGCCGTATTTCCCTAGCGTTCCAGGCTATCGCCCTGCATGGCCCGCGACGCGATGGTCGCCCGAGTGCGGTTTCTTCCACTCGGCTCCATCACTGGCATTCCCGTAGCCGCGATCTGCTACTGTCAGTTTCCTTCAAGCCCCGCCCTTTCTCGATGGCCGAGTAACCATGGACATTCAACGCTCGATTCTCATCGTCGCCCTTGCAGTCGTGTCCTACCTGCTGGTCCTCCAGTGGAACAAGGACTATGGTCAGCCTGAGCTGCCCGCCGCCAGCGCTTCGATGAACACCACGCAAGGCCTGCCGGACACTCCGTCCGCCGCCGGTACCAGCAGTGACGTGCCCACCGCCCAGAGCGGCGCTGCCGGCAGCGAAGCCGCCGACAAACCGGTTGCGGTCAGCGACAAGCTGATCCAGGTGAAGACCGACGTCCTCGACCTGGCCATCGACCCCCGCGGCGGCGACATCGTCCAGCTCGGCCTGCTCCAGTATCCGCGCCGGCTCGATCGTCCGGACGTGCCGTTCCCGCTGTTCGACAACGGGCGCGAGCGCACCTACCTGGCGCAGAGCGGCCTGACCGGCGCCGACGGCCCGGACGCCAGCAGCGCCGGACGCCCGCTGTTCCACAGCGCGCAGGGCAGCTACCAGCTGGCCGACGGCCAGAACGAGCTGGTGGTCGACCTCAGCTTCAGCCGCGACGGCGTCAACTACATCAAGCGCTTCACCTTCCATCGTGGCCTGAAAGCCGATTGCTCGGACAAGGAAAAGGCCCAGAAGAAGATCGAGTGCATCAATGAAAACGCCTATCAGGTCGGCGTCAGCTACCTGATCGACAACCAGAGCGGCAAGACCTGGAGCGGCAACCTGTTCGCCCAGCTCAAGCGCGATGGCAGTGCGGATCCTTCCTCGACCACCGCCACCGGGGTGTCCACCTACCTCGGCGCCGCTGTCTGGACCCCGGATTCGCCGTACAAGAAGATCTCCACCAAGGACATGGACAAGGAGCAGTTCAAGGAGTCCGTCCAGGGTGGCTGGGTCGCCTGGCTGCAACATTACTTCGTCACCGCCTGGGTCCCGACCAAGGGCGAACAGCACCAGGTCATGACCCGCAAGGATGGCCAGGGCAACTACATCGTCGGCTTCACCGGCCCGACCCTCAGCGTGCCGGCGGGCGGCAAGGTGGAAACCGACCTGACCCTGTATGCCGGTCCGAAACTCCAGAAGCACCTGAAAGAGCTTTCTCCAGGCCTGGAACTGACCGTCGACTACGGTTTCCTGTGGTTCATCGCCCAGCCGATCTTCTGGCTGCTGCAACATATCCACAGCCTGATCGGCAACTGGGGCTGGTCGATCATCGCCCTCACCGTCCTGATCAAACTGGCCTTCTTCCCGCTGTCCGCCGCCAGCTACCGTTCGATGGCGCGCATGCGCGCGGTGTCGCCGAAGATGCAGGCAATCAAGGAACAGCATGGCGACGATCGGCAGAAGATGTCCCAGGCGATGATGGAGTTGTACAAGAAGGAGAAGATCAATCCGCTGGGCGGCTGCCTGCCGATCCTGGTGCAGATGCCGGTCTTCCTCTCGCTCTACTGGGTGCTCCTGGAAAGCGTGGAGATGCGCCAGGCCCCGTGGCTCGGCTGGATCACCGACCTGTCGGTGAAGGATCCGTTCTTCATCCTGCCGATCGTCATGGGCGGCACCATGCTCATCCAGCAGATGCTCAACCCGACCCCGCCGGACCCGATGCAGGCCAAGGTGATGAAGCTGATGCCGATCATCTTCACCTTCTTCTTCCTCTGGTTCCCTGCCGGTCTGGTGCTGTACTGGGTAGTCAACAACGTCTTGTCGATCGCCCAGCAGTGGTACATTACCCGCAAGATCGAGGCAGCCGCGAAGACCGCCTGACGTCTATCGCGAAACTGTCCACAACAAGACGCCCCCTCGTGGGGCGTCTTGCTATCCGGAGATATCCACATGCAAGCCGCTACCGAAACCATCGCCGCCATCGCTACCGCCCAGGGCCGGGGTGGCGTGGGTATCGTCCGGGTCTCCGGGCCGCTGGCCGGGCGGATCGCCGTCGAAGTCAGCGGCCGCGAATTGAAGCCCCGGCACGCACACTACGGCCCGTTCCTCGATGGCGGCGGACAGGTGATCGATGAAGGCCTGTCGCTGTATTTCCCCGGGCCTAACTCCTTCACCGGCGAAGACGTGCTCGAACTGCAGGGCCACGGTGGCCCGGTGGTGCTCGACCTGCTGATGCAGCGTTGTCTTGAACTGGGCGCCCGCCAGGCGCGGCCGGGCGAATTCAGCGAGCGCGCCTTCCTCAACGACAAGCTGGACCTGGCCCAGGCCGAGGCCATCGCCGACCTGATCGAAGCCAGCTCGGAGCAAGCCGCGCGCAACGCCCTGCGATCTTTGCAGGGCGAGTTCTCGCGGCGGGTGCATGCGCTGACCGAGCAACTGATCTCCCTGCGCATCTATGTCGAAGCCGCCATCGACTTCCCCGAGGAGGAAATCGACTTCCTCGCCGATGGCCATGTACTGGGGCTTCTGGAAAAAGTACGCACAGAATTATCCACAGTTCGACGCGAAGCTTCCCAGGGCGCCTTGCTACGCGACGGCATGACCGTGGTCATCGCCGGCCGACCGAACGCCGGCAAGTCCAGCCTGCTGAATGCCCTGGCCGGTCGCGAGGCGGCCATCGTCACCGACATCGCCGGCACCACCCGGGATGTACTGCGTGAACATATCCACATCGATGGCATGCCCCTGCATGTAGTGGACACCGCGGGCCTGCGCGATACCGAGGATCATGTGGAAAAGATCGGCGTGGAACGGGCGCTGAAAGCCATCGGCGAAGCCGATCGCGTGCTGCTGGTGGTGGACGCCACCGCCCCGGAAGCAGCGGACCCTTTTTCCCTATGGCCGGAGTTCCTCGACCAGCGCCCGGAACCGGGCAAAGTCACTCTGATTCGCAACAAGGCGGATTTGTCCACAGAGGCCATCGGTCTCGAGGAAAGCGCCGATGGCCATGTCACCATAACCCTGTCGGCGCGGACCAACGCCGGCCTGGATCTGCTGCGCGAGCATCTGAAGGCCTGCATGGGCTTCGAACAGACCGCGGAAAGCGGCTTCAGCGCACGCCGCCGCCACCTGGAAGCGCTGCGCCTGGCCGGAAATGCACTGGAACATGGTCATGCGCAACTTATCCACAACGGGGCTGGCGAGCTGCTCGCCGAAGACCTGCGCCAGGCCCAGCAGCACCTCGGCGAAATTACCGGGGCCTTCACTCCCGACGATCTGCTGGGACGGATCTTCTCGAGTTTCTGTATCGGCAAATGAGGCTCGGCTCAAGCCGGGCTGTGGATAAAATCGGGCAAGGATCGCCCGATGAAATATCCGTTCTCCGTACTCTCCCTTTCATTGTCGCTTTTGCCCGGCTCCACGCCGCCGGCATGGTTTGCGGCGCGCCGCTTCGGTTCCGGAAGCCATCTGCCTGCGTCGCTTGGATGCCCGACTGAGCGAGGTTCATGCACAGTCGGCCAGCGGCAATGGCTGCAACGACGCAACGGCTTCGGTGGCGTACATGAGTGTCTGGAACGCATCGACGACTTCTCGCGCCCCAGACACCGGCCGCTAGCGGTTGCCGCCATGGGCGGGCTGCAACGAGCCATCGGGAAGGCGGCGCAGGAGAATCCGGAGTTTCCCCCTGGAAAAAGCCCTTGCGCCTTTTCCACAGCCCTCTCCGGCCGCCGAGTTGGTAAATCGCGACGAGCACGGAGGCTATCGATCCGCTCCAGGCTATGACCGTCCGGCGAGCCGCTGTGTCCGGTAACGCCTGGCACCGGGGAAGCCTCGCAGCGTGAAGGCTTCGGCCCGGAGCACTAAAGCATCGAGGTCGGGCTGCATGCCTGGATACTGCTGCGCCAACCGGCCGGTAAAGCTCGGAGCGGAACATCGTGCTGGCCGCCAGACGCCGCTTCGAGCGCATGAGTTCTCCCTCGATGCGGCCGGCGACTGAGCCGTTCCAGCGATTCCCTTCTCCTTTTCATGCCGTTCGTGCCCTACGAAGGCAGCGCTCACGCTCGCCTGAAACCTGTGGAAAACCCCCGGGACAGGCCCGTAGATAAAACCGCTCCAGCTCTGTGCATAACCCTCCATGTTGATAACAGGACATTCCATCCACAGCTAAAAAATGCTTATCAACAGGGCTCCGAATGGGTTTGAGACAGCCTTATCATTCTCCATGACGCCCGTCCTTCATGGGCTTTAGCGAGTTATCAACAGAAATGGGCGAGCTAAGTAATAAACACAAGCTCTAAAAAGATATAAACATTCCTTTCCTTTTATTTTTTGTAAGCTCCGCCGCCCGTTTTGCCCCCCTCGCGAGAGTTGGCTATTTTTTGTTCAGGAGTCTTCATTCAGGACGGCTAAATCCTTATACTGTCCGGCTTTCCTGAATTCCTGCTTCTGAACAGGCCGAGGTGCGTGGTGGATTTCCCTACCCGTTTTGACGTAATCGTGATCGGCGGTGGCCATGCGGGCACCGAAGCCGCACTCGCGGCTGCGCGCATGGGTGTGAAAACCCTGCTGCTGACCCACAATGTGGAAACCCTGGGGCAGATGAGCTGCAACCCCGCCATCGGTGGGATCGGCAAGAGCCACCTGGTCAAGGAAATCGATGCCCTCGGCGGGGCCATGGCCGAAGCCACCGACAAGGGCGGCATCCAGTTCCGTGTACTGAACAGTCGCAAGGGACCGGCGGTACGCGCCACGCGTGCCCAGGCCGACCGCGTTCTCTATAAGGCGGCGATCCGGCATATCCTGGAAAACCAGGCGAACCTGTGGATATTCCAGCAGGCCTGCGACGACCTGATCGTCGAGCAGGACCAGGTACGCGGCGTGGTGACCCAGATGGGCCTGCGCTTCCATGCCGACAACGTGGTCCTGACTACCGGCACCTTCCTCGGCGGACTTATCCACATCGGCCTGGAGAATTACTCCGGTGGCCGCGCAGGCGATCCACCATCGATCGCCCTGGCCCGCCGCCTGCGCGAATTTCCGTTGCGGGTCGGCCGACTGAAGACCGGCACGCCACCACGCATCGACGGGCGTAGCGTGGACTTCTCGGTGATGACCGAGCAGCCGGGCGACACGCCGATCCCGGTGATGTCTTTCCTCGGTTCGAAGGAACAGCATCCCGAGCAGGTCAGTTGCTGGATCACTCACACCAACGCGCGGACCCACGAGATCATCGCCGCCAATCTCGATCGCTCGCCGATGTACTCCGGCGTGATCGAAGGCATCGGTCCGCGCTATTGCCCTTCGATCGAGGACAAGATCCATCGCTTCGCCGACAAGGAAAGCCACCAGGTCTTCCTCGAGCCCGAAGGCCTGACCACCCACGAGCTGTATCCCAACGGCATCTCGACCTCCCTGCCGTTCGACGTGCAACTGCAGATCGTGCGTTCCATCCGCGGCATGGAGAATGCCCACATCGTCCGCCCTGGCTATGCGATCGAATACGACTTCTTCGACCCGCGCGACCTGAAGTACAGCCTGGAGACCAAGGTCATCGGCGGTCTGTTCTTCGCCGGCCAGATCAACGGCACCACCGGTTACGAGGAAGCCGGCGCCCAGGGCCTGCTGGCCGGCGCCAACGCCGCATTGCGTGCGCAGGGCAAGGACAGCTGGTGCCCGCGTCGCGACGAGGCCTACATCGGCGTGCTGGTGGACGACCTGATCACGCTCGGCACCCAGGAGCCGTACCGCATGTTCACGTCGCGGGCGGAGTACCGCCTGATCCTTCGCGAGGACAACGCCGACCTGCGTCTTACCGAAAAGGGGCGCGAACTGGGCCTGGTCGACGACCGACGCTGGGCTGCCTTCGAAGCCAAGCGCGAAGGCATCGAACGCGAGGAACAGCGGCTGAAGAGCACCTGGGTGCGTCCGAATACCCCGCAGGGCGAGGCCATTGCCGAGCGCTTCGGTACGCCATTGACCCATGAATACAACCTGCTCAACCTGCTGAGCCGCCCGGAGATCGATTACGCCAGCCTGGTGGAAATCACCGGCGACGCTGTGGATAACCCGCAGGTGGCCGAGCAGGTGGAGATCCGCACCAAGTACGCCGGCTACATCGACCGCCAACAGGAGGAGATCGCCCGGCTGCGCGCCAGCGAAGACACTCGCTTGCCTGTGGATATCGATTACCTGGGGATTTCCGGCCTGTCGAAGGAAATCCAGAACAAGCTGAACCAGGCCCGTCCGGAAACCCTCGGCCAGGCTTCGCGGATCCCTGGCGTCACGCCGGCTGCGATTTCGCTGTTGTTGATCCACCTGAAGAAGCGTGCCTCTGGCCGCCAACTGGAGCAGAGCGCTTGATGTCTGCGGTAACCCAACACCACGCCGATGAACTCGCGCGTGGTGCTGACGAGCTCGGCGTCGCCCTGGACGCCGAGAAGAAACACCAGCTGCTGGCCTACCTGGCCTTGCTGATCAAATGGAACAAGGCCTACAACCTGACCGCCGTACGCGACCCGGACGAGATGGTTTCGCGCCACCTGCTCGACAGCCTGAGCATCGTGCCTCACGCCGAGGCCGGGGATAACTGGCTGGACGTCGGCAGCGGCGGGGGCATGCCCGGCGTCCCGCTGGCCATCCTGTTCCCGGAAAGGCGCCTGACCCTGCTCGACAGCAACGGAAAGAAGACCCGCTTCCTAACCCAGGTGAAGCTCGAGCTGAAGCTGGCCAACCTCGAAGTCGTGCACAGCCGGGTGGAAGCCTTCCGTCCCGAGCGCCCCTTCGATGGCATCGTTTCCCGCGCTTTCAGCAGCCTGGAGGACTTCGCCAACTGGACCCGTCACCTCGGCGACCGGGAAACCCGCTGGCTGGCGATGAAGGGCGTGCATCCGAACGAAGAGCTGGCGGCACTCCCGGAGGATTTCCGGGTCGAAGCCGGGCATGCGCTGGCGGTACCCGGTTGCCAAGGTCAGCGGCATCTGCTGATACTGCGGCGCACAGCATGAGGGGGGAACAGGGATAACCATGGCTAAGGTATTCGCGATCGCCAACCAGAAAGGCGGCGTCGGCAAGACCACGACCTGTATCAACCTCGCGGCTTCCCTCGTGGCGACCAAGCGTCGCGTGCTGCTGCTGGACCTGGATCCGCAGGGCAACGCCACCACCGGCAGCGGCATCGACAAGCACAACCTGGAGCACTCCATCTACGACGTGCTCACCGGTGAATGCAACCTGGCCGAAGCCATGCAGTTTTCCGAGCACGGCGGCTACCAGTTGCTGCCGGCCAACCGCGACCTCACCGCCGCGGAAGTGGTGCTGCTGGAAATGGACATGAAGGAGAACCGTCTGCGCAACGCGCTGGCGCCGATCCGCGAGAACTACGACTACATCCTCATCGACTGTCCGCCGTCTCTGTCGATGCTCACCGTCAACGCGCTGACCGCCGCCGACGGCGTGATAATCCCCATGCAGTGCGAATACTACGCGCTGGAGGGGCTGACCGACCTGATGAACAGCATCCAGCGCATCGGCCAATTGCTCAACCCGACGCTGAAGATCGAGGGCCTGCTGCGGACCATGTACGATCCGCGCATCAGCCTGACCAACGACGTCTCCGCGCAATTGCAGGAGCATTTCGGCGACACCCTCTACACCACCGTCATCCCGCGCAACGTGCGCCTGGCCGAGGCGCCGAGCTTCGGCATGCCCGCGCTGGTCTATGACAAGCAATCCCGCGGCGCCATCGCCTACCTGGCGCTGGCCGGCGAGCTGGTCCGCCGCCAGCGCGCCAAAGGCCGCGCCGCAACCGCATAAGGAACCCGCATGGCAGCCAAGAAACGTGGACTGGGACGCGGGCTCGATGCCCTGCTGGGCGGCTCGAGTCCCGCCAAACTGCAGGAAGAGGCCGTCCAGGCCGATCGTCGCGAGTTGCAGCAGATCCCTCTCGACCTGATGCAGCGCGGCAAGTACCAGCCGCGGCGCGACATGGATCCCCAGGCACTGGAGGAACTGGCGCAGTCGATCAGGGCCCAGGGCGTGATGCAGCCCATCGTGGTGCGGCCGATCGCCAACGGCCGCTACGAGATCATCGCCGGTGAGCGCCGCTGGCGCGCCAGCCAGCAGGCCGGGCTGGAGAAGATCCCGGCCTTGGTCCGCGACGTGCCGGACGAGGCTGCCATCGCCATGGCACTGATCGAGAACATCCAGCGCGAGGACCTCAACCCGATCGAGGAAGCCGCCGCCCTGCAGCGCCTGCAGCAGGAGTTCCAGCTGACCCAGCAGCAGGTCGCGGAAGCGGTCGGCAAGTCACGCGCCACCATCACCAACCTGCTGCGTCTGATCGGCCTGCCGGACGAGATCAAGACCCTGCTTTCCCATGGCGACCTGGAGATGGGCCATGCCCGAGCGCTGCTCGGTCTGCCGGTGGAACGGCAGGTGGAAGGGGCGCGACATGTTGTCGCACATGGGCTGACCGTACGTCAGACCGAGGCCCTGGTTCGACAGTGGTCGCATGCCCCGGGCAAACCTGCCGGGCCGGTCAAGAGCGACCCGGACATCGCCCGCCTGGAACAGCGCCTGGCCGAGCGCCTGGGCGCTTCGGTGCAGATCCGCCATGGTCAGAAGGGCAAGGGTCAGCTGGTCATCCGCTACAGTTCCCTGGATGAATTGCAGGGCGTCCTCGCCCACATCCGCTGACACACTTTGGGTTGTAGCGGGTAGTCGGAAATCACTACCAGCCAGTTGAACAGGGGGGACTCCCCCCCTATACTCTGCGCGCTATTTTGTGGGCACTTTTTATGCCAAGTCGTTGATTTGGCAGTGCCGACGCCAGAAGACTGAGAGCGCGATGGAGTCCCGCATGCCAAGTCGCCTGCCGGCATTCAGATTGCTGCTCGTCCAACTGGTTGTAGTGCTTGTTGCTGCGATCTCCCTGTGGATGTCTTGGGGACCGGTGGCCGGATATTCCGGGTTGCTGGGAGGGATGATCGCCTGGTTGCCGAATTGTTATTTCGCCTACAAGGCGTTCCGTTTCAGCGGAGCGCGGGCTGCCCGGGAAATCGTTCGTTCGTTCTATGCGGGCGAGGCCGGGAAACTGATTCTGACGGCGGTGCTGTTCGCACTGGCGTTCGCAGGCGTGAAGCCACTGATGGCGCCGGCCCTGTTCGGCGTCTATCTGCTGACCCTGATGGTCAGCTGGTGCGCACCCCTGCTGATGGGAAAAACATTTACAAGACCTTAGAGCGATTGAGGCAAACATGGCAGCAGAAACCGCTTCGGGTTACATCCAGCACCACTTGCAGAACCTGACCTTCGGGCGTCTGCCAAATGGTGATTGGGGGTTCGCCCACACCGCCGAGCAAGCCAAGGAAATGGGCTTCTGGGCATTCCACGTAGACACCCTGGGCTGGTCGGTACTGCTCGGCGTGGTGTTCCTGTTCATCTTCCGCCTGGCGGCCAAGAAGGCCACCAGCGGCCAGCCGGGTGGACTGCAGAACTTCGTCGAGGTGATGGTCGAGTTCGTCGACACCAGCGTCAAGGACACCTTCCACGGGCGCAACCCGTTGATCGCGCCCCTGGCCCTGACCGTGTTCGTCTGGATCTTCCTGCTCAACCTGATCGACCTGGTACCGGTGGACTACCTGCCGATGCTGGCCGCGAAGATCACCGGCGACGAGCACCTGTTCTTCCGCGCGGTGGCCACCACCGACCCGAACGCCACCCTGGGCCTGTCGATCTCGGTGTTCGCCCTGATCGTCTTCTACAGCATCAAGGTCAAGGGCATCGGCGGCTTCCTCGGTGAACTGACCCTGCACCCCTTCAGCAGCAAGAACATCGTCGTTCAGATCCTGCTGATCCCGGTGAACTTCCTGCTCGAGTTCGTGACCCTGATCGCCAAGCCGGTTTCGCTGGCGCTGCGTCTGTTCGGCAACATGTATGCCGGCGAACTGATCTTCATTCTGATCGCCGTCATGTTCGGTAGCGGAATGTTCCTGCTGAGTGCCCTGGGCGTAGCCCTGAACTGGGCGTGGGCTGTGTTCCACATCCTGATCATCACCCTGCAGGCCTTCATCTTCATGATGCTGACCATCGTCTACCTGTCGATGGCGCACGAAGACAACCATTAATCGATTCGCTTCAACCTTTAACCAACACGACAAAAAGTCGGGAGGAAAAATGGAAACTGTAGTTGGACTGACTGCTATCGCCGTTGCTCTGCTGATTGGCCTGGGTGCCCTGGGTACCGCCATCGGTTTCGGTCTGCTGGGTGGCAAGTTCCTGGAAGGCGCAGCTCGTCAGCCTGAAATGGTTCCGATGCTGCAGGTGAAAATGTTCATCGTCGCCGGTCTGCTCGACGCCGTGACCATGATCGGTGTGGGTATCGCCCTGTTCTTCACCTTCGCGAATCCCTTCGTTGGTCAAATCGCCGGCTGATCACTCGAATCTTCCGATTTGAGTGTTTGACGGACAACGAACGAGCGAGGTGTTGGCGTGAACATTAATGCAACCCTGATTGGCCAGTCCGTTGCGTTCTTCATCTTTGTGCTGTTCTGCATGAAGTTCGTGTGGCCTCCGGTCATCGCGGCTCTGCAAGAGCGTCAGAAGAAGATCGCTGACGGCCTGGACGCTGCCAACCGCGCGGCTCGTGATCTGGAGCTGGCTCATGAGAAAGCGGGCCAGCAACTGCGCGAAGCCAAGGCTCAGGCAGCCGAAATCGTCGAGCAGGCGAAGAAACGCGCTAACCAGATCGTCGATGAAGCCCGCGACCAGGCCCGTGCCGAAGGCGAACGCCTGAAGGCTCAGGCCCAAGCGGAAATCGAACAGGAACTGAACAGCGTCAAGGACGCCCTGCGTGCCCAAGTGGGTACCCTGGCCGTCACCGGCGCCGAGAAGATCCTGGGTGCTTCGATCGACGCAAACGCGCACGAGCAGCTGGTTTCCAAACTGGCAGCCGAGATCTAAAGCGAGGGCGCTATGGCAGAACTGACCACGTTGGCTCGTCCCTACGCAAAGGCGGCTTTCGAGTACGCCCAGGCTCATCAGCAACTGGCCGATTGGTCGGCTGCGCTGGGTGTGCTGGCCGCAGTGTCGCAGGACGACACCGTGCGCCAGCTGCTCAAAGAGCCTCAGCTGACCTCTTCGGCCAAGGCTCAGAGCCTGATCGATGTGTGCGGCGACAAGCTGAATGCACCAGCCCAGAACTTCGTCCGGACTGTGGCTGAGAACAAGCGGCTCGAACTGCTGCCGACCATCGCTGAGATGTACGAGCAGTTGAAGGCCGAGCAGGAAAAGTCGGTCGAGGTAGAAGTCACCAGTGCCTTCACCTTGAGCAAAGAACAGCAGGACAAACTCGCCAAGGCTCTCAGCGCCCGGCTCAGTCGCGAAGTGCGGCTACATGCGTCGGAAGACGCGAGCCTGATCGGCGGCGTGATCATTCGCGCCGGTGACTTGGTAATCGATGGCTCGGTGCGCGGCAAGCTCGCGAAACTGGCCGAAGCGTTGAAATCTTGAGTTTGAAGGGGCAGCGGCATGCAGCAACTCAATCCTTCCGAAATTAGTGAAATCATCAAGGGGCGCATCGAGAAACTCGACGTCGCCTCCCAAGCACGAAACGAAGGCACCATCGTCAGCGTGTCCGACGGTATCGTGCGCATCTACGGTCTGGCCGACGTCATGTACGGCGAGATGATCGAGTTCCCGGGCGGCGTCTACGGTATGGCGCTGAACCTGGAGCAGGATTCCGTGGGTGCCGTGGTCCTGGGTGAATACCAGGGTCTCGCCGAAGGCATGAACGCCAAGTGCACCGGCCGCATCCTGGAGGTTCCGGTCGGTCCGGAACTGCTGGGTCGCGTGGTCGACGCGCTGGGCAATCCGATCGACGGCAAGGGTCCGATCGACGCCAAGGCCACCGACGCGGTCGAGAAAGTCGCTCCGGGCGTGATCTGGCGTAAGTCGGTAGACCAGCCGGTACAGACCGGCTACAAGTCGGTCGACGCCATGATCCCGGTAGGCCGTGGCCAGCGCGAGCTGATCATCGGCGACCGCCAGATCGGCAAGACCGCCCTCGCGGTCGACGCCATCATCAACCAGAAAGACAGCGGCATTAAGTGCGTCTACGTGGCCATCGGCCAGAAGCAGTCCACTATCGCCAACGTCGTACGCAAGCTGGAAGAGAACGGCGCCCTGGCCAACACCATCGTGGTCGCCGCCAGCGCTTCCGAGTCCGCCGCCCTGCAATACCTGGCGCCGTACTCCGGTTGCACCATGGGCGAATACTTCCGCGATCGCGGTGAAGACGCCCTGATCGTCTACGACGACCTGTCCAAGCAGGCCGTGGCCTATCGCCAGATCTCCCTGCTGCTGCGCCGTCCGCCGGGCCGCGAAGCCTACCCGGGCGACGTGTTCTATCTCCACAGCCGTCTGCTGGAGCGCGCTTCCCGCGTTTCCGAAGAGTATGTCGAGAAGTTCACCAACGGCGCCGTGACCGGCAAGACCGGCTCGCTGACCGCGCTGCCGATCATCGAGACCCAGGCCGGCGACGTTTCCGCGTTCGTTCCGACCAACGTGATCTCGATCACCGACGGCCAGATCTTCCTGGAATCCGCCATGTTCAACTCGGGTATCCGTCCGGCCGTCAACGCCGGTATCTCGGTATCCCGTGTAGGTGGCGCGGCCCAGACCAAGATCATCAAGAAGCTGTCCGGCGGCATCCGTACCGCTCTGGCCCAGTACCGTGAACTGGCGGCCTTCGCCCAGTTCGCCTCGGACCTGGACGAAGCGACCCGCAAGCAGCTGGAGCATGGTCAGCGCGTTACCGAGCTGATGAAGCAGAAGCAGTACGCGCCGATGTCGATCGCCGAGATGTCGCTGTCCCTGTACGCCGCCGAGCGTGGCTTCCTGCAGGACGTCGAAATCGCCAAGGTCGGTAGCTTCGAGCAGGCGTTGATCTCTTACTTCCAGCGCGAGCACGCCGCTCTGCTGGCGAAGATCAACGAGAAAGGTGACTTCAACGACGAAATCGACGCGGGCATCAAGGCCGGCATCGAGAAGTTCAAGGCCACCCAAACCTGGTAAGCCGCAGCGGGAGCCGCGAGGCTCCCGCCTGCTAACCCGATAGGTGTCAAATGGCAGGCGCAAAAGAGATTCGCAGCAAGATTGCGAGCATCAAAAGCACGCAAAAGATCACCAATGCCATGGAAAAAGTGGCGGTGAGCAAGATGCGCAAGGCACAAATGCGCATGGCGGCCGGCCGTCCCTACGCGGAGCGTATTCGCCAGGTGATCGGCCATCTGGCCAACGCCAACCCGGAATACCGCCACCCGTTCATGGTCGAGCGTGAAGTCAAGCGCGTCGGCTACATCGTGGTGAGCAGTGATCGTGGTCTGTGCGGCGGTCTGAACATCAACCTGTTCAAGTCCCTCGTCAAGGACATGAGCGGCTACCGTGAGCAAGGGGCGGAAATCGACCTTTGCGTGATCGGTAGCAAGGGCGCTTCGTTCTTCCGCAGTTTCGGCGGCAACGTGGTGGCGGCTATCAGCCACCTCGGCGAAGAGCCTTCGATCAACGACCTGATCGGCAGTGTCAAGGTGATGCTCGACGCATACCTCGAAGGCCGTATCGATCGCCTGTTCGTGGTCTCCAACAAGTTCGTCAACACCATGACTCAGAAGCCGACCGTGGAACAGCTGATTCCGCTGGTGGCCGATGACGATCAGGAGCTGAAGCACCACTGGGACTATCTCTACGAACCCGACGCCAAGTCGCTCCTCGACGGGCTGCTGGTGCGTTACGTGGAATCCCAGGTGTACCAGGCCGTGGTTGAGAACAACGCCTGTGAGCAGGCGGCCCGGATGATTGCAATGAAGAACGCTACCGACAACGCCGGCGAGCTGATCAGCGATTTGCAGCTGATCTACAACAAGGCGCGTCAGGCGGCGATCACCCAGGAAATCTCGGAAATCGTCGGCGGCGCTGCCGCGGTGTAAGAACAGGTTCAAAATTCAGAGGAACCAGACATGAGTAGCGGACGTATCGTTCAAATCATCGGCGCCGTGATCGACGTGGAATTCCCGCGCGATGCCGTGCCGAGCATCTATGAAGCCCTGAAGGTTCAGGGCGTCGAAACCACCCTGGAAGTCCAGCAGCAGCTGGGCGACGGCGTGGTTCGTTCCATTGCGATGGGTTCCACCGAAGGCCTCAAGCGTGGCCTGAACGTGGACAGCACTGGTGCCGCCATCTCCGTGCCGGTCGGTAAGGCGACCCTGGGCCGGATCATGGACGTACTGGGCAACCCGATCGACGAAGCCGGTCCCATCGGCGAAGAAGAGCGCTGGGGCATCCACCGCGAAGCTCCGTCCTATGCCGACCAGGCTGGCGGCAACGAGCTGCTGGAGACCGGCATCAAGGTGATCGACCTGGTCTGCCCGTTCGCCAAGGGCGGCAAGGTAGGCCTGTTCGGCGGCGCCGGCGTGGGCAAGACCGTCAACATGATGGAACTGATCCGTAACATCGCCATCGAGCACAGCGGTTATTCCGTGTTCGCGGGTGTGGGCGAGCGTACTCGTGAGGGTAACGACTTCTACCACGAGATGAAGGATTCCAACGTACTGGACAAGGTAGCCCTGGTATACGGTCAGATGAACGAGCCGCCGGGCAACCGTCTGCGCGTGGCACTGACCGGCCTGACCATGGCCGAGAAGTTCCGTGACGAAGGCCGTGACGTTCTGTTGTTCATCGACAACATCTACCGTTACACCCTCGCCGGTACCGAAGTGTCCGCACTGCTGGGCCGTATGCCGTCCGCGGTGGGTTACCAGCCGACCCTGGCCGAGGAGATGGGCGTCCTGCAGGAGCGCATCACCTCCACCAAGAAAGGCTCGATCACCTCGATCCAGGCCGTATACGTTCCCGCGGACGACCTGACCGACCCGTCCCCGGCGACCACCTTCGCCCACCTGGATGCGACCGTCGTACTGTCCCGTGACATCGCCTCGCTGGGTATCTACCCCGCGGTCGACCCGCTGGACTCCACCTCCCGCCAGCTCGACCCGCTGGTGATCGGCCAGGATCACTACGACACCGCTCGCGGCGTCCAGTATGTTCTGCAGCGCTACAAGGAGCTGAAGGACATCATCGCGATCCTGGGCATGGACGAACTGTCCGAAGCCGACAAGCTGCTGGTGGCGCGCGCTCGTAAGATCCAGCGCTTCCTGTCCCAGCCGTTCTTCGTAGCGGAAGTCTTCACCGGCTCGCCGGGCAAGTACGTTTCCCTGAAGGACACCATCGCTGGCTTCAAGGGCATTCTCAACGGCGACTACGATCACCTGCCGGAGCAGGCGTTCTACATGGTCGGCGGTATCGAAGAAGCGGTCGAGAAAGCCAAAAAACTGTAATCCTGTGCGCCCGGCGACGGGCGCTCATGTGAGGCAAGCGTATGGCCATAACAGTCCATTGCGACATCGTCAGCGCCGAGGCGGAGATCTTCTCCGGCCTGGTCGAGATGGTTATCGCGCACGGCGCTCTGGGTGACCTGGGTATCGCCCCGGGTCACGCGCCGCTGATCACCGACCTGAAGCCGGGCCCCATCCGCCTGGTCAAGCAGGGCGGCGAGCAGGAGGTGTACTACATCTCCGGCGGTTTCCTCGAAGTCCAGCCGAACATGGTCAAGGTCCTCGCCGACACCGTGGTTCGTGCCGGCGACCTCGACGAAGCGGCCGCCCAGGAAGCCCTGAAGGCCGCCGAAAAGGCACTGCAGGGCAAGGGTGCCGAGTTCGACTACAGCGCCGCTGCCGCGCGTCTGGCCGAAGCCGCAGCCCAGCTGCGCACCGTCCAGCAACTGCGCAAGAAGTTCGGCGGCTGATTTCCAGCCGGTACTTCTAGCGGTGTCAGGGAAAAGGGTAGCCTGTGGGCTACCCTTTTTTCGTTTTGCATCTTCACTCACAGGTTTTGCCTGTGACCACCAGGAACGGTAGTCCAGTCCATGTCCCTTGAAATCGTGATTCTCGCCGCCGGCCAGGGCACCCGCATGCGTTCGGCCCTGCCCAAGGTCCTCCATCCCATCGCCGGCAAGCCGATGCTCGGCCACGTCATCGACTGCGCGCGCCAGTTGCAGCCGGAACGGATCCACGTGGTGATCGGCCACGGCGCGGATCTGGTGCGTGAGCGGATGGCCGCCGACGACCTGAATTTCGTGCTCCAGGCCGAACAGCTCGGCACCGGCCACGCGGTGGCCCAGGCCCTGCCGTTCCTCAGTGCGGAGCAGGTGCTGATCCTCTACGGCGACGTGCCGCTGATCCAGCTGGACACCTTGCAGCGCCTGCTGGCGCAAGTCACCCCGGACCAGCTGTCGCTGCTCACCGTCGACATGCTCGACCCCACCGGCTACGGCCGCATCGTCCGTGACGACCAGGGCGCGGTGCAGGCCATCGTCGAGCACAAGGACGCGACCCCGGCGCAGCGCCAGATCGGCGAAATCAACACCGGCATCCTCGCGGTGCCGGGCAAGCGTCTTGCCGACTGGCTCGGCCGCCTGTCCAACGACAACGCCCAGGGCGAGTACTACCTGACCGACGTGATCGCCATGGCGGTCGGCGACGGCCTGGTGGTGGCCAGCGCCCAGCCGCTGGACGCGATGGAAGTGCAGGGCGTCAATGACCGCATGCAACAGGCCCAGCTGGAGCGTCACTACCAGCGCCTGCGCGCGGAGGAGCTGATGCGCCAGGGCGTCACCCTGCTCGATCCGCAGCGCCTGGACGTGCGTGGCGAGGTCTCGGTGGGCCGCGACGTGCTGATCGACGTCAACGTGGTGCTCGAGGGCCGCGTGGTGATCGAGGACGACGTACGCATCGGGCCGAACTGCGTGATTCGCGACAGCGTCCTGCGGCGTGGCGCGGTGATCAAGGCCAACAGCCACCTGGAAGGCGCGGAGCTGGGCGAGGGCAGCGATGCCGGTCCGTTCGCCCGCCTGCGTCCGGGCAGCGTGCTCGGCGCGCGGGCCCATGTCGGCAACTTCGTCGAACTGAAGAATGCCCGCCTGGGCGAGGGCAGCAAGGCCGGCCACCTGAGCTACCTGGGCGATGCCGAGTTGGGCGCCAACTGCAACATCGGCGCCGGCACCATCACCTGCAACTACGATGGCGCGAACAAGTTCCGCACCGAGCTGGGCGACGATGTGTTCATCGGCTCGAACAACTCGCTGGTGGCGCCGTTGAAGATCGGCGATGGCGCGACCACCGCGGCCGGCTCCACCATCACCCATGAGGTTCCGGCGAAGAACCTGGCCTTCGGCCGCGCCCGGCAGAAGAACCTGGAAAACTGGAAACGCCCGGAAAAGATCAGGAAGTAACGCAACGGCAGGGACGCCGAAGCCTGCGAAACGATCGTGCTGGCACTGCTCATAGCCTGGGCGGTGCTGCCCGAATGGCTGTGGATACCCGTCGGAGGCGCCCGTGCCCGCGACTGGAATCCACGAACCCTCTGGTTCGAGCCCAGAGGCCGCTCCGGAGTGCACAAGGGCATCGACATCTTCGCCCGCAGCGGCACCCAGTACCTTCCGCCAGCTGGCGCCTGCATTACTACGCCTATCTCGATAGCCTCGGCGTCTAACCGGGCCAGCCGGTCCTCGCCGGTTCCCGCCTGGGTACGGTCGGCACTACCGGCAACGCGCGCGGCAAGCCGGCCCACCTGCACTACGCGATCATCACCTTGCTGCCCTATCCCTGCCTGACCGACGCCAGCACCCAGGGTTGGAAGAGGCTGTTCTACCTCGATCCCAAGCGGTGTTGCCGAGCCGATGAAAAGTCATTGACGGGAATCGGCAGATAAGTTTTGATTCGCATACTTTTCTTTCGAAACGAAACTTAAGTGATCTCGAAACGTAATACGCCGCAACGTCGCCATGCCATCCTCGCGCTGCTTTCCGAGCAGGGCGAGGTCAGTGTGGACGCACTCGCCAAGCGCTTTTCCACCTCGGAAGTGACCATCCGCAAGGACCTCGCCGCCATGGAAAGCCACGGCCTGCTGTTGCGTCGCTACGGCGGTGCGGTGCCGATGCCGCAGGAACTGATCGGTGAAGCTGCGCAGCCCGTCTCGCCCTACAAGCAGGCTATCGGTCGCGCCGCCGCGGCGCGCATCCGCGAGCATGCGCGGATCATCATCGACAGTGGCAGCACCACCGCGGCGATGATCCCCGAACTCGGGCACAAGCCGGGCCTGGTGGTGATGACCAACTCGCTGAACGTGGTCAACGCCCTGCGCGAGCTGGAGCACGAGCCGGTGCTGCTGATGACCGGCGGCACCTGGGACCCGCATTCCGAGTCGTTCCAGGGCCAGGTCGCCGAGCAGGTGCTGCGCTCCTATGACTTCGACCAGTTGTTCATCGGCGCCGACGGCATCGATCTCGAACGCGGGACGACCACGTTCAACGAACTGCTGGGCCTGAGCCGGGTGATGGCCGAGGTCGCCCGCGAGGTGATCGTGATGGCAGAGGCCGACAAGGTCGGCCGGCGCATTCCCAACCAGGAACTGCCCTGGAGCAGCATCCATACCCTGATTACCGACGAGCGCCTGGAACCTTCCGCGCGCGAACAGATAACCGCCCGGGGCGTCACGCTGATCTGCGCCCCGGTCGAGGCCTGAAAGGAGAAAGACCCCATGTGTGGAATCGTAGGCGCGATCGCCGAGCGTAACATCACCCCCATCCTCATCGAGGGCCTCAAGCGCCTCGAGTATCGCGGCTACGACAGCGCCGGCGTAGCGGTCTTCGACAACGAAGGCCGGCTGCAGCGCTGCCGCCGGGTCGGCAAGGTCGCCAGCCTGGAGGAAGGCCTGGCCGGTACGCCGCTGCTCGGCCGCCTGGGCATCGCCCATACCCGCTGGGCGACCCATGGCGCGCCAACCGAAGGCAACGCCCACCCGCATTTCTCCAGCGACGAACTGGCGGTGGTGCACAACGGCATCATCGAGAACCACGAACCTCTCCGTGAGCGGCTCAAGGGCCTGGGCTACGTGTTCACCTCGCAGACCGACACCGAGGTCATCGTCCACCTGTTGCACCACAAGCTGCAGTCCATCGGCGACCTGACCCTGGCGCTGAAGGAAGCGGTCAAGGAATTGCACGGGGCCTATGGCCTGGCAGTGATCAGCGCGGCGCAGCCGGACCGCATCGTCGCCGCCCGCAGCGGCAGCCCGCTGGTGATCGGCCTCGGGCTTGGCGAGAACTTCCTCGCTTCCGACCAGTTGGCGCTGCGCCAGGTGACCGACCGCTTCATCTACCTGGAGGAAGGCGATATCGCCGAGATCCGCCGCGACAGCGTGCGCCTGTGGGATGTCCAGGGCAACGACGTGCAGCGCGAGACCGTGCAGTACCACGAAGGCGCCGAAGCCGCCGACAAGGGCGAGTATCGGCACTTCATGCTCAAGGAAATCCACGAGCAGCCCAGCGTCGTGCAGCGCACCCTGGAAGGCCGCCTCGGGCAGAACCAGGTACTGGTGGAAAGCTTCGGCCCGCAGGCGGCGGAGCTGTTCGCCAAGGTCCGCAACGTGCAGATCGTCGCCTGCGGCACCAGCTACCATGCCGGCATGGTCGCCCGTTACTGGCTGGAAAGCCTGACCGGGATTCCCTGCCAGGTGGAAGTCGCCAGCGAGTTCCGCTACCGCAAGGTCGCGGTGCAGCCGGATTGCCTGTTCGTCACCATCTCCCAGTCCGGCGAGACCGCCGACACCCTGGCCGCCCTGCGCAACGCCAAGGAACTGGGCTTCCTCTCCAGCGTGGCGATCTGCAACGTCGCCACCAGTTCGCTGGTGCGCGAATCCGACCTGACCCTGCTGACCCAGGCCGGCCCGGAAATCGGCGTGGCCTCGACCAAGGCCTTCACCACCCAGTTGGTCGCCCTGCTGCTGCTAACCCTGGGCATCGGCCAGGTGCAGAAGCGCCTGGCCGAGGGCGTCGAAGCCGAGCTGGTGGACGAGCTGCGTCGCCTGCCGACCCGGCTGGGCGAGGCGCTGGCGATGAACCGTACGGTGGAGAAGGTTTCCGAGCTGTTCGCCGAGAAGCACCATACCCTGTTCCTCGGCCGTGGGGCGCAGTTCCCGGTGGCCCTGGAAGGCGCGCTGAAGCTCAAGGAAATTTCCTATATCCATGCCGAAGCCTACCCGGCCGGCGAGCTCAAGCATGGCCCGCTGGCGCTGGTGGACAGCGACATGCCGGTGGTCACCGTGGCGCCGAACAACGAGTTGGTGGAGAAGCTCAAGTCGAACCTCCAGGAAGTCCGCGCCCGCGGCGGCGAACTGGTGGTCTTCGCCGACGAAGGCGCGGGCATCGAGGCCGGCGAGGGCACCCACGTGGTGGGCATGCCGCACATCGGCGACGTGCTCTCGCCGATCCTCTACACCATTCCGCTGCAACTGCTGTCGTATCACGTCGCCGTGCTCAAGGGCACCGACGTCGACCAGCCGCGCAACCTGGCCAAGTCGGTCACCGTCGAGTAAGCGCCTCCCGGCGCAGCCGGCCGAGTGCGCCGGAGAGCCCTGCCTGGCTGCCTCGCAGGGCCAGGCCGGCGCTTGTCCCGGCGTTTTCCTCTCTGCTGTATAACGTGACCTTTTTCTCGTCCTTCGGGCTTCGGAAAGCCAATGCTTTCCGTCGTCGGCTGCGGGGCCGAACCAAGGGCAGGGAGGGATATGTTGGGAGAGCCGCCAGATTTCGACGGATCGGCGTGAACACCGGGATGCTGCCGGAGGAGCGCTTGCAGGCGATCGTCGATTGTTCCTTGTTCCATAAGCTCGATAGCCAGGCACAGCTGGCACTGGCCCGCATGGCGAGCGTGCGGGTCTATCGGACCGGCGAAGCCCTGTTCCGGCGAGGCGACAGGAGCGGAACTCTTTTTCTCGTCTGCGATGGCTGGGTGCGCCTGGCGCTGGACCGTGGGGCCAAGGAGTTTTCCCTCTCCCTGCATTCGCGGGGCGATGTCCTGGCTGAACATGTCCTGCTCGGCGTCGGGTATCACGAGAGCGATTGCCTGGCCATTACCCATGTCCGCGTGTTGAGGTTCGTCTCCGTTGCAATTTCCGAGGCGATTCTCAACGACTTGTGGGGCTCGCTGAACGCTCGTATGGCACAGCGGGTACAGTTGCTGCTGGAGCGCGTGGAGGATCTTTCCCTGCACACCCTCGATACCAGGCTGGCTCGCCTGCTCTGCCGCTTGAGTGCGCAGAGGGTTCCCTTGCCGTATCTGTCGCAGGGTGTCCTGGCGAGCATGGCCAACGCCAGTCGAACCAAGATGAACCAGATGCTTCGCCGGTTCCAGAGGTTGGGCGTAATCGAAATGCGAGGCGGTCGGATCATCGCCGTGGATGGCGAGCGCCTGCTGATGCTCTGCGACGACACCGGCCGACGCCCTGTTACCTAGGTAACAACACACGGTGTCCGGGGCTTCTAAGCTTTTCCATGGAATGGAAAACGAGTTTTCCTGTCAACGGACGATGCGGCCATGCCAATCAGAACGATCATTGCCGACAAGCACCAGATGTTTCGTCAGGGGCTGGCTGCCTTGTTGAATACGGACAAGGAAATAATGACGCTGGCGCAGGCCGATGATGGCGAGCAAGCGTTGTTTCTGATCGAGACCCTCAAGCCGGATATCGCGATATTGGAAGTTGCGCTGCCGCGCCTGAGTGGTATCGAAATAGCGCAGCGTATCTCGCGTATGGAAATAGAAACCTGCATCGTCATCCTGACTTCCTGCGAGGACCCGTTGGTGGCGGTGAGTACGGTCGAGGCCGGTGCGTCCGCCTATGTCTTGAAAAAGGCTCCCTTCGACGCCCTTGTCGCGGCGCTCCATACCGTGGTGACCGGAGGAACCTTCATTTCGCCTGAATTGCGTGGACAGTTCCGCGAGTTGGGACGAAAGGGCGTCAGGAATATCACGCTTTCTTCCAGGGAACGCGAAGTCATACGGCTTATCGCCTGTGGAAAAAGCGCCAAGGAAGTCGCCAAGGCATTGGATATAAGCCCGAGGACGGTGGATACCTACAAGGAAAGAATGATGAAGAAGATCCAGGCCCACGGCGTGGCCGATATCGTCCGTTATGCCATTCGGATAGGCGTGATCGATCGCTGACGTAGGTCGATTTTCGGACATCCCCGTGGGGCGTTCTACCGTTCTTCCGATAGCGAGTCTTTCTCTAGCCTCTTCCATGCGCCAAACGAAAGGCGCCAAGGAACCAGCCTACGGCTTACTTTGATTGGATGAGGAAAACGCCATGACTATGGAGATCAGTTACGTAGAAAAAACCAGAGGCAAGTTGTCCGCGAATGCCGCCGCCGGGACCAACTACTCGCTTACGGTCGTCAACAACAGCGCCCAACCATGGGTCTTCTACGTGTACCAGAAGATGCCGAACCAGGACCGAAGCATCTTTTCCGTCGCCTGGTTCGCCAGTCCCTACCAGATTCGGGTGGGCGACCGGATTCGTTTCAGCTGGCAGATAGACTACAACTTCGTCTGGAGCGATACCGGTACCTTGGTTCCCGGGGTGAATTTCTATGCCTCGGGCTCCATGGATGCCGATCCGGCGGGTGCCAACACCACGCTGTTCAACCTCGACCCGGGCCCTGGTCTGTCCGTCCCTACCCAGGCGCCGCCGGCGGGCACCCTGGTGATCAATGATGGCAGCGATGTGCCCAACAATCGCTATTCCGTCGGGATCGGCATGTCCGGTAGCGGGACCTTCGTGGTGCAGGCCGGGACCAATCTCAGGCACCAGTTCACGCCGACGCCCAGCTATTGGGTGGCTGCCGGCATCGGCCAGCAGGTGGGTACCGTCCTGGATATCCAGACCGTCACGCAAACCAGCGAGGTGCGATACGACCCTGCGGTTTACGACCGTACGGCAACCCTGCAACCCGATAACACCTGGTCGCTCAGCTGAGCATGGTCCGCGAGGCGTGGGGCGCCTGCTCGTTCCCACGCCTCGGGCAGATGGGAGAATGGCAATGAAAGGACATGGAATCGCCGCTCTATTCCTGAGTGGCCTGCTGTTGCTCGCGCCCGCTGTATCCCACGGGCTGATCATCGTGATGCCGAACTCCGACTGGGTCACCCAGTATGCCGTCGGGCTTTGCAACGCGAAGTACCAGACCGACAACTACCTGGACTGGCATCAACTGGTCGCCGCTCCCAACGGCTCGGTGAAGGTCGCCGAGGGCGAAGTGGTCTGCATCCTTGGCCACGGGGCGCCGGGCAAGATCGGCGATGTCGCTGGTGACACCATAGCCGCCACGGTGGCGGAGAAGCTCGACCATACGGCGGAAGCTTCCAATCCGGTCCTGCTCATGGCGTGCATGTCGGCCGTGGCCCCGCTATCGGGGCGCTCGGTACTACAGTCCTTCGAGAGTGTGCGGGGCGCCTGGAGCGGCAATGCGGTGACGGCCAGCCTGGGGATCTGCGTGGCGAACCGGAACGGCAGCTCGCCGCTTTACCGGACCGTGCTGAAGAACCCCCTGCCCGGGTCGGGAGACTGTTCGATGAAAGCCCTCACCGATGAGCAGGCCCGCCTGAAGCTGCAGATCCAGGCGAACATCGCCAGTTGCCAGACGCGCTCCGGCACCCTTGCGATAGGGCAGTGCATGTACGACCTGGACAACGACGACGGCAAGGCGATCAACGACAAGTTCTACGTTCCGTTCCTGGCCTACATCACCGACAAATCCTGCAATCAGACCCCCGGTACGGCGAGCGGGACGATGTGAGTTCCGCCAGTCCTGCCCAAGGAGGCAGACATGTCTTCTTTCATTCCGATCGGCGCGGTATGCCCGTTCGCCGGGCAAGTGAACCCGGTATCGGGAGCGGCCAACGGCACCTGGGCGAACAGCAGTTGCGCGGGGAGCTCGGCGAAGCCCGCGCAACTGTCGGCCGACGCACCGCTGCTCTATCTCGAAAGCCAGGGTTGGATGCTGTGTGACGGGCGCTGGCTGGCAAGCAGCGGTTTTCCCGAGTTGTTCGCGGTGATCGGCTACCTGTACGGCAAGAAGAGCGAAGGGGGCGTCGACAGCTACCGCCTCCCGGACTATCGAGGTCTATTCCTGCGTGGCTTCGACGCGGGTGCCGGACTGGATCCCGATGCGGCCAGCAGGCTCTCGCCCACCGGCGGCAATACCGCGAATGTCGTCGGTTCCCTGCAATGCGATGCGTTGCAGAGCCATGCCCACCAGTATCAGGTCGTTCAGCCCGCGGGGATTTCCCAGCAGGGACAAGCGGCGGGAGCCAGCTTCACTTCGCAGGCCACCTCCGTTCCGGATGCTCCCGCACGCTCGTCCGTGGAGACCCGGCCCAGGAACATCGCGGTGAACTACATCATCAGGTTCAGGTGAGCCAGTGGCTCCCTGGACAAGGAGAATGGACATGCAAGTCTATGCGGTCGTCTACACCAGCAGCGGACGCTTCCTTCTGTTCTGGAAGCTGGCCAAGGGATATTTCTTCTTCGACGCGAAGACGGGCAAGGGCAAGATCGTCAAGGGCGGCGCGAACCTGAACGGAGGAAACGACTATGCGCTCCCGGGTGGCCGCCGGGAGGAGAGTGAGACCGTGGCGGCAGGGGCGGCGCGGGAGTTTCTAGAGGAAACGGCCGCGGACGTAAGGGGACTTCCCGTTCAGGAGAAAACCTTCGGGAGGGACTTCTGTGCAGGTTATTTCAGGATCGAAGAGAAGGAGATCGAGGGATTGCTCGCGCGCATCCAGGACCCCAATCTCGTTTCGGCCATGAATGCCTCGATTGATATCGAGCATGGCTCGATCACCCGCTATGCGCAGATCCATATGCGTTACCCGAGTGCTCCGCGGGACAATGAACTGGAGACGGGGTATCTCTGGAGCGTCCATGACGAAGCGAACTGGAAGGTCGTCCTGTCGTGGAAGAACAGCCCCGCCCTGGGCTGGTATTTCGATATCCTCGATTATCTTAAAACCTCGATCCTGTAGCGCTCACGGCATCGCGGCGCAACTCAGCGAAACGGTTTCCAGAAGCGTTCCAGCGCCGCCGCCAGCAATTCCGTGTCGCCGCGCGAATCGCCCCAGGCGCGCAGGGAGTATTGGGTCAGCGGACCGTAGTGCCGTTCCAGTCGGCAGACTTTCTCGTCGCGCCGGCAGTTGCGGCCGACGATCCTGCCGGTCAGTACGCCGTCCACCACCTCCAGCTCGGTGGCTATCAGGTGCACGCCGAGCTTTTCGGCGAAAGGCCTGAGCACCAGCGAAGGCGAGGCGGAACAGATGGTCACGGTGCTGCCGCTGCTGACCTGGTCGGCCACCGCGGTCAATGCGTGGGGACGCATCAGTGTTTCCCAGAAGCGGTTCTGGTAGGCCAGCGCCCGTTCTTCCAGCACCTGCACCGGCACGTCGGTGAGGAAGGTGGCGATCAGGCGCGCCTTCAGGTCGTCGCGGCCGATCCGCCGACAGAGATAGGCCAGGCTGGGCGCGGCCATGCGCAGCATGCGGCGGACGAACACCCGGTTGCCGAAGGCGAAGCGCAGGAATGGAACGAAGCTGTCGCGGTAGGTCAGCGTCCCGTCGAAGTCGAATACGGAGAGGAAGCGTACCTCGCGGGTTTCCAGCGGGCCGGTGTCATTCATCAGGCGTTTCCTTATGTCGCTTTCTTGCCAAGGCATCCTGGCCTGCGTCTTTCCGTTATTACAGCGAGGGAAAGTTTGTATATCAAAACTGTCAATTATTCACAGGCACCCTGGCTGCTAACCTGAAATGAGTGCCCGGCTGTTTTGCATCGATAGATAGGAGGCTAAGTAGTCGATAGCAAAACTCTATCAAGGTACTGGACTATAGTGTTCCCGTCTTGTGACCAGGAGGTTTGGCATGATTGCACAGCTCCCCTCTGAGTTGCTGTCCCTGCAACTGCCGTTGCGGATCCGCATCGGCGATGCTCAGGCGTTCGATCTGGGGCCGGATCCACAGGTAACCATGGTCATCCGCGACCCCACGCTGCTCACCGAGATCACCCACCCCAGCCTCGACGCGCTGGGCAAGGCCTACGTCGAGAAGCGCCTCGACATCGAGGGGCCGATCAGCCAGGTGATCGGCATCGGCGACGCCCTCAGCGAGGCGCTCGGCGACCCCGACGGCGAGGCCTCGCCGGTCAGGGAGAGTCATGACAAGGCCACCGACGCCGAGGCCATCCATTACCACTACGACCTGTCCAACGACTTCTACCGGCTCTGGCTGGATCCGGAAATGGTCTATTCCTGCGCCTATTTCGAAACCGGCCGGGAAGACCTCGCCACCGCGCAACTGGCCAAGCTTCGCCACTTGTGTCGCAAGCTGCGCCTGCAACCGGGCGAGAAGCTGCTGGATGTCGGCTGTGGCTGGGGCGGCCTGGCGCGCCTGGCCGCTCGCGAGTTCGGCGTCGAGGTCACCGGCATCACCCTGAGCAAGGAACAGCTGGCGCTGGGCCAGGAACGGGTCCGGGCCGAGGGCCTGGAAGACCGGGTCACCCTGAAGCTGCTCGACTACCGCGACCTGCCGCGCGATGGCCGCTTCGACAAGGTGGTCAGTGTCGGCATGTTCGAGCACGTCGGCCACGCCAACCTCGGCCTGTACTTCCAGCAACTGTACGACGCGGTGCGCCCCGGTGGCCTGGTGATGAACCATGGCATCACCTCGCTCTATACCGATGGGCGTCCGGTGGGCAAGGGCGCCGGCGATTTCATCGACCGCTATGTCTTCCCCCACGGCGAGCTGCCACACCTGTCGCTGGCGGTGGCGCGGATGAGCGAAGCCGGCCTGGAAGTGGTCGACGTGGAGAGCCTGCGCCTGCATTACGCGCGGACTCTGGACTTCTGGAGCGCCAACCTGGAAGCGAAGCTGAAGGAGGCGGCCCGCCTGGTGCCGGAAGAGACCTTGCGGATCTGGCGGTTGTACCTCGCCGGGTGCGCCTATGGTTTCAAGCGCGGCTGGATCAACCTGCACCAGATCCTCGCCAACCGCCCCCACGAGGACGGCTCCCACGAGTTGCCCTGGTCGCGGCGCGACCTCTATGCCTGATGGCGACGACCGGCTCCCTTGAGGAGCCGGTCGCGCATTCGGTGCATGCGGATTGTCCTGCGCGGCGGCGCGGTCTAGTCTGCACGGAGTCCTGCGCGGTCGAGGGAAGCCGGGACGCTTCCGCGGCGGCGCGACAACAACGATAAGAACAGGAGACTTCCCATGTCGCTGAGCAGACGCCTCGGTCTTTTCACGCTCGCCGCAACGGTAACCTTCAGCACTGCGGTCTTCGCCGCGCCGACCTTCATCAATATCCTCACCGGCGGCACCAGCGGGGTCTACTACCCCATCGGGGTCGGCCTCTCGCAGATCTACGGGCACGACATCCCGGGCGCCAAGACTTCGGTGCAGGCCACCAAGGCCTCGGTCGAGAACCTCAACCTGTTGCAGGCAGGTCGCGGCGAGCTGGCGCTGGCGCTGGGCGATTCGGTCGCCGACGCCTGGAACGGGGTGGCCGACGCCGGCTTCAAGGCGCCGCTGAAGAAGCTGCGGGCGATCGGCAATACCTACCCTAACTATATCCAGGTGGTCGCCAGCCAGGCCTCGGGGATCAAGACCCTGGCCGACCTGAAAGGCAAGCGCATCTCGGTGGGCGCACCCAAGAGCGGCACCGAGCTGAACGCCCGGGCGATCTTCAAGGCCGCCGGTCTGAGCTACGAGGACATGGGCAAGGTGGAATACCTCCCGTACGCCGAATCGGTGGAGCTGATCAAGAACCGCCAGCTCGACGCCACCCTGCAATCCTCCGGCCTGGGCATGGCCGCCATCCGCGACCTTGCCTCGACCATGCCGATCACCTTCGTCGCGATTCCGGCGGAGGTGGTGGCGAAGATCGACAGTCCGGCCTATCACGCCGCGAGCATTCCCGCCGGCACCTACGACGGCCAGGAGCAGGACGTGCCGACGGTGGCCATCGACAACATCCTGGTCAGCCACGCCGGGGTCAGCGACGAGCTGGCCTACCAGATGACCAGGCTGATGTTCGACAACCTGCCGCGGCTGGTCACCGCCCATGCCGCGGCCAAGGACATCGCCCTGGACAAGGCGGCGAAGAACCTGCCGATACCGCTGCACCCCGGCGCCGAGCGCTTCTACAAGGAAAAGGGCGTCCTGCCGCAGTGACGCCCGGCCCATCGTAGTCCCCGGTCCGCAGGGCGGGCCGGGGTTCCCGCGTTTCCGGCTGTTGGGAGTCGAAGCATGAGCGATCATCAGAACGGGCTGCACAACGAGGCGGAAAGCTGGCCGCGCACGCTGTTCGCCGTGGCCCTGGCCTTTTCCGTGTTCCAGGTCGTCACCGCGGCCTTTCCCCTGATTTCGACCCAGGTCCTGCGGGCGATGCACGTCGGCCTGCTGTTGCTGGTGGTCTACCTGAGCTATCCGCTTGCCGGCGTACGGCGCCCCTGGCAGCCGCTGGCCTGGCTGCTGGGCTTGGCCGGACTGGGTACGGCGATCTACCAGTGGGTATTCGAGGCCGACCTGATCCAGCGCTCCGGAGAGCTGACCCAGGCCGACATGGTCGTCGGCGTGGTGCTGATCGTGCTGGTCTTCGAGGCGGCGCGACGGGTGATGGGCATCGCCTTGCCGATCATCTGCGCGCTGTTCCTGGCCTACGGTCTGTTCGGCGAACACCTGCCGGGCGACCTGGCCCATCGCGGCTACGGTTTCGACCAGATCGTCAACCAGCTGTCTTTCGGCACCGAGGGGCTCTACGGCACGCCAACCTACGTGTCGGCCACCTATATCTACCTGTTCATCCTGTTCGGCGCCTTTCTCGAACAGGCGGGGATGATTCGCCTGTTCACCGATTTCGCCATGGGCCTGTTCGGCCATCGGGTCGGCGGGCCGGCCAAGGTCTCGGTGTTTTCCTCGGCGCTGATGGGCACCATCACCGGCTCCGGGGTGGCCAACGTGGTCACCACCGGACAGTTCACCATCCCGTTGATGAAACGCTTCGGCTACAAGCCGGCGTTCGCCGGCGGCGTCGAGGCGACCGCGAGCATGGGCAGCCAGCTGATGCCGCCGGTGATGGGGGCGGTGGCGTTCATCATGGCCGAGACCATCAACGTGCCCTACGTGGAGATCGCCAAGGCGGCGCTGATCCCTGCGCTCCTGTATTTCGGCTCGGTGTACTGGATGGTCCACCTGGAGGCCCGCCGGGCCGACCTCAAGGGCCTGCCGCGCGAGCAGTGCCCGAGCGCCTGGGGCGCCGTGCGCGAACGCTGGTTCCTGCTGATTCCGTTGCTGGTACTGATCGCGTTGCTGTTCTCCGGACGCACGCCGCTGTTCTCCGGAACCATCGGCCTGGCGCTGACCGCCATCGTCATCCTCGGTTCGGCGATCATCCTGCGGGTGTCCTCGCTCGGCCTGCGCATCGCCTTCTGGGTCGCGCTGGGGTTGCTCTGCGCCGGCTTCTTCCGCCTCGGCATCGGGGTGATCTTCGTCATGATAGCGGCCCTGGCCCTGGCCTGCTGGTTCGTCCGCGGGGGCCGGGAAACCCTGCGCATCTGCGTCCGCGCCCTCGCCGAGGGCGCGCGGCATGCGATCCCGGTGGGCATCGCCTGCACCCTGGTGGGAGTCATCATCGGGGTGATCTCGCTGACCGGCATCGCCACCACCTTCGCCAGCTACGTGCTCGACCTGGGGCGGGAAAACCTGCTGCTGTCGCTGGTCCTGACCATGGTCACCTGCCTGGTCCTGGGAATGGGCATCCCGACCATCCCCAACTACATCATCACCAGCTCCATTGCCGCGCCGGCGCTGCTGGAACTGGGGGTGCCGCTGATCGTCTCGCACATGTTCGTCTTCTACTTCGGCATCCTCGCCGACCTCACCCCGCCGGTGGCGCTGGCCTGTTTCGCGGCGGCGCCGATCGCCAAGGAGAGGGGATTGAAGATCAGCTTCTGGGCGGTGCGCATCGCCCTGGCGGGGTTCGTGGTGCCGTTCATGGCGGTCTATTCCCCGGCGTTGATGCTGCAGGAAGGCGGTTGGGGGGCGACGCTCTACGTCGCCTGCAAGGCGGTGCTGGCCATCGGTCTGTGGGGGATGGCTTCCATTGGCTACCTGCAGGGTCCGCTGGCCTGGTGGGAACGCCTGCTGGCGTTCGCCGCGGGGGCGAGCCTGGTCCTGGCCTTGCCGATCAGCGACGAACTGGGCTTCGTCCTCGGCGGGCTGGTGATCGGCTGGCATCTCTGGCGCCAGCGCGCGGGCGAGGCGGTGGCGTGATCGCACTGTGCCTGGGCATGGCCGGCAGTGTCTGGGCGACGCTGCCGCTGCAGTCGTTCACCCTGGCCTGGCAGCACACGGTGGAGAAGGTGCTCTGGGAAGAGGACTATCGCCTGAGCGCGGACGGCCTGCTCCTCGAGGAGGCCCGGGTGCGGGGCAGCGGGGCGGGGATGGAGATTCCCGAGGGCGCCGTGCTGCGTGACGGCGCCTGGCACTACCGGCGCGAGCTGCCGCCTTTGCAGCCGCTGCGCCTGGGTCGCGCGCCGGAAGCCGGTGACTACCGGATCTGCCGGCAGGGTCGTTGCGATGCGCTGGCGCGCTGGATCGGGCCGCCGGTTCCGGAGCGCCCGGCGGTCGAACTCTGGGCATGCCCGGCGAAGCGAGCGCCTGGCTGAACCCTTTGTGCACAACCTGCCGGTTGCTGCCCCGCAGAATCTAACTTATCCACAAGACCATCGAAGCCGGAGGCGCTTCCGGCCACAAGGACATCCGCCCATGCGAAACCCTGTATCCGTCCTGCGTCCCGCCCTGCTGGCGGTGCTTGTCTCCACAAGCGTATCGGCCAGTGCCGAACCGGCTGTGGAAAACCCGCGCATCGGCCGCGCCGCCGATCTCTACGAGCTGACCCCGGAGTACCAGCCGGGTACCTACCGGAACATGGACAAGGTCTATCCGACCCGGGTTATCCACAAGGGTTCGAAGGTTCGCCCGCTGCCGCCGGGGGCGACCATAGCGCCGCGCTACCGGATCGGCGGGGAGGAATACGGGGTCGACGAATTCATGCGGCGCAACCGTGTCGGTGGCCTGCTGGTGCTCAAGGATGGCAAGGTCGTCCTGGAGCGCTATGGCCTGGGCAACGACGAGCGCACGCGCTGGACCTCGTTCTCGGTGGTCAAGTCGATCTCCTCGACCCTGGTCGGCGCCGCCGTGCAGCAGGGCCTGCTGGCCCTCGACCAGCCTGTGGACAAGTACCTGCCGGCGCTGGCCGGGTCCGCCTACCAGGGGGTGACGGTCGAGCAGGTCCTGCAGATGAGTTCCGGAGTGCGCTGGAACGAGACCTACCGCGACCCGAAGTCCGATCGCCGGCAGATGTTCGACGCCCAGCTGGCCCAGCGTCCCGGCGGCATCCTGCGCCTGCTGGCGAGCCTGCCGCGGCAGTACCCGGCGGGAACCCACTTCACCTACAGTACCGGCGAATCGCACCTGCAGAGCGAACTGGTGCATGCGGTGACGCGCATCCCGGTCAGCGACTACCTGTCCGAGCGCATCTGGGCGCGGCTGGGCATGGAGAGCGACGGCTTCTGGCAACTGGAATCGCCGGCTGGGCAAGAGATCGGCAGCAGCGGCCTGAGCGCGACCCTGCGCGACTACGGGCGTTTCGGCCAGTTCATCCTCGAGGATGGGGTGATCGATGACGAGCGCATCCTTCCCGAGGGCTGGGTGGAACGTGCCAGCCGAGTCGAGCCGGCCTCGCACCTGGCGCCGGGCAAGCTCTACGACGGCGAATACGCACTCGGCTACGGCTACCAGTGGTGGACCTTCCCGGTGGGCGCCGGGGCCTTGCCCGGGCATGACGGCGGGGTCTTCGAGGCCCAGGGGATCTTCGGCCAGTATCTCTATGTCAATCGCCGGGAGCAGGTCGTGGCGGTGGTCTGGAGCGCCTGGCCGAAGCCGGAGATGGACGAGCGCGAGGCGGAAACCTACGCCTTCCTCGGCGCGGCGGTGAAGGCCCTGCGCTAGCCCTGTGGACAACTATCGGAAGTGCGTACGTCTGCGATTCTCGCCCTGTGGATGAATCTCTTCAGCGGGAAAACCGCAGGGGCAACCCCTGGCAGTCCTCGCACAGTCGCCCCGCGTGCCAGGCGAGCTGCCCCGAGACCACGGTGGTGTCGACCCGGTGATGGAAGGCCCGATGGCGGAATGGCGTCCAGTTGCAGCGCGACAGCAGCGGCATGGCGCTGGCCGCCTCCGGCCGTTCGAGTTCGCTGACCAGCACCAGGTCGGCCCAGTAGCCTTCGCGAAGGAAACCGCGATCGGCGATGGCGAACAGCTCGGCGACGCGATGGCTGGTCTTCGCCACCAGCGTCGGCAGGCTCAGCCAGCCTTCGCGGACCAGTTCGAGCAGGGCCGGCAACGCATGTTGTACCAGCGGCAGGCCGGCGGGAGCCTGTGGATAAGCCTGCTGCTTCTCGGCCCAGGTGTGTGGCGCGTGATCGGTGCCGATCACGTCCAGGCGGTTACCCGCCAGCGCCCGGCGCAACGCGTCGCGGTCCTCGCGGCTCTTCACCGCCGGGTTGCACTTGAGCAGGTGGCCGAGGCGGGCGTAGTCGCCGTCGTCGAACAGCAGGTGGTGGACGCAGACTTCCGCGGTGATGCGCTTCTGGCACAGTGGCTTGTCTTCGAACAGGGCCAGTTCCCGGGCTGTGGACAAGTGCAGCACGTGCAACAGCGTGCCGTGCCGCTGCGCCAGCTCCACCGCCAGGGCGGTGGAACGGTAGCAGGCCTCGGCGTCGCGGATGCGCGGGTGGGCGGCGGCCGGAATGCGGTCGCCGAAGCGCTGTCGCCAGCGTGCCAGGTTGGTTTCGATCCGCGGCGTGTCTTCGCAATGGCTGAGCAGCAGAGTGGGAACGCTGGCGAACAGCCGTTCCAGGGTCGGCAGGTCGTCCACCAGCATGTCGCCGGTGGAGGCGCCCATGAATACCTTCACCGCGGCGACTTCGCGTGGATCGAGGGCGGCCACGGTGTCCAGGTTGTCGCGGCTGACGCCGAAGTGGAAAGCGTAGTTGGCCATGCTGTGTGCGGCGGCGCGGCGCTTCTTCTCGGCCAGTGCCTCGAGGGTGAGGGTCGCCGGGCGGGTGTTGGGCATGTCCATGAAACTGGTGATGCCCCCGGCCACCGCAGCGCGTGACTCGCTGGCGATCGTGCCCTTCTGTGGATAACCGGGCTCGCGGAAGTGTACCTGGTCGTCGATCATGCCCGGCAGCAGGTAGCGGCCCGCGGCATCGATCTCCCGGCTGGCGCCGCAGTCCTCGAGGCTGCCGGCGATGCGTTCTATGCGGCCTTGGCGCACCAGCAGGTCGCCTTCGCGCACCTGTCCCTCATTGATCATCCGGGCGTTGCGGATCAGCAGGCTGTCCATGCTCAGAACTCGTTCTGCAGCGACTTGTAACCGCGTACCAGATCGACGTTGGTGCGTGCCACGTCTTCCGAGAATTCGCTGGCCGAGACGCTGACCCGCGGCATGCTCGCCAGGTCGGTGCGCGGGCCGATACGTTCGGTGGACGGCACGTAGAAGCCCGGCGGCAGGTCGCAGCCATCGACCACCGCGTTGTGGCGGACCACGCAGCCATCGCCGATACGGCAATTGAACAGCACGCTGTTGAAGCCGATGAAGACCCGGTCGCCGACCTCGCAGGGACCATGGACGATGGAGCGATGGGCGATCGAAGTGTGCTCGCCGATGGTCACCGCGGCACCGGACTTGGAATGGATCACCACGCCGTCCTGGATGTTCGAGTTGGCGCCGATCAGGATCGGCTGCATGCCGCCCTCGGCGTCGACCTCGTCGGCGCGGATCACGGCGTAGGGGCCGACGAACACATTGGCCTGGATGACCACCTTGCCGCAGATGATCGCGGTCTTGTCGACATACGCCGACTCATCGATCACCGGCAGGTCGCCGGAGGGATTCCTGCGGATCATGCGGCACCTCGCTGCCAGTGGCTCTCGGCGACGGCGTCGTGGGCATGCAGGCTTTCCGCGTGGACCACCCTGACGGAAAACTCCCGTGCCTGTGGATAACCGCGCAGGGCGCGGTGCAGGCGACGCACCGCGTCCTCGCAGAACATCAGGTTCTGGCCGTTGGCGAGGGCGAAGGCCTGTTCGTCGGCGCGCTTCACCGCGGTCTGCACCGCTGTGCCCAGGGCGCACTCGCCGAGGTCCGCCAGTTCTTCCAGCGGCAGGCCCGCGCAGTCTTCCGCCAGGCCGATCCGCAGTTGTGCGCTGCTGCGCTGGCTGTGCGGGGTGGCGACGATGCCGTCGCTGCTGCCGAGCCAGGCGAGGATGGCGGCGTGGTCCGGCTGCTGGCCGGCAAAGTCCTGGGCGAAGCGCTCCTGGATCAGCTGCCGCGCCAGCGCCGCCGAGCAGGGACAGGTGGAGGAGTAGGTCAGTTCGAGATGCAGGTCGGCCTGGAAGGTACCGTTCTCCAGGCGGGTGTCCAGCACCAGTGGATAACGTTTCCAGCCGCTCAGCGGGCTGACCAGCGCCGGACGGCGCAGCAGCGGAGCCAGGCGCAGGCGCAGGTAGGCGCGGCGCGACAGGTCGGCATGGCTGTCGAGGAAGCGCTGCAGGACGCCGCGCAGGCGCGGCAGGTCGAGCTCGCCGTCTTCCAGCCCGGCCAGGGCCAGGTACAGGCGCGACATATGGATGCCGCGCGCCTGCGGGTCGTCCAGGCTGACGCCGGCATCGGCCTCGGCGGCGACGGTCTGGCCGGCGACCTGGACGGGCAGGACGATGCCCTGCATGCCGACCCAGTCCAGGGGCAGGTTGGAAAGTGTGGTCTGGCGGGCAATATCGGGAAGCGTCAGGGCGTTCATGGAAAGCTCGAAGAAGGGCAGGCAAGGCCTGGAAATGGCTTAAATGTTATAATATAACGTATTAGTTAATGCCGACCCTTGCAATCGGGTATTTCATCGATGAAGCGCCGCCGCCTGCTGCAAACCCTGCTCGCCAGCCTGGCCATCCAGCCCTTCCTGGGTGCCGGGGCCACTCTGCGCATCGGTCAGGCCCGGGCCTGGAACTCCGCCGAAAGCTGGCGCCTGGTGCTCGACCTGGACGGCCCGCCGCGCTACCGGACCTTTTCCCTGCAGGCTCCGGAACGCCTGATCCTCGACCTGCCCGACACGCAATTGCAGGCGGCGCTTTCCGCGCTGCCCCTCGACGGCCCCGTGCGCGGCATCCGCAGCGGCCAACTGGCCGGTGGCGGGACCCGCATCGTCCTCGACCTGCGCCAGGCGGTACGGCCGCACAGCTTCGCCCTGGCGCCGCAGGCGGGCAAGGGGCATCGCCTGGTCCTGGATCTTTATCCACAGGCGCTGGCCACGCCGCCCGAGCACCTGCTGGCGCTGGCCAGCCCGGCACCGCCGAAGGGCCGCGACATCCTCGTGGTGGTCGACGCCGGCCATGGAGGCAAGGACCCCGGCGCGCTCGGCAGCCAGGGCGAGCGGGAGAAGGACGTGGCCCTGGCCATCGCCCGCCTGCTGGCACGGCGGATCGACCGGGAGAAAGGTTTCAAGGCGCGCCTGGTGCGCAACGACGATGTGTTCATCCCGCTGCGCAAGCGACCGGAAGTGGCGCGGCGCTACAACGCCGACATGTTCGTCTCGGTGCACGCCGACGCGGCGCCGCGCCTGACCGCATCCGGGGCCTCGGTGTTCGCCCTTTCCGAGCATGGCGCCAGTTCGACCATGGCGCGCTGGATGGCCGACCGCGAGAACGGCGCGGATCTGATCGGCAGCAGCGGCAACCTGCCGTTGCAGGGTCGGGACAAGGTACTCGCCGGAGTGATCCTCGACATGGCCCTGAGTTCGACCATCGCCAGCAGCCTGGACCTCGGCCATAGCGTGCTCGGCCAGTTGTCGGACGTCACCGCGTTGCACCAGAAGCGCGTCGAGCAGGCCGGTTTCGCCGTGCTCAAGTCGCCGGACATCCCCTCGATCCTGGTCGAGACCGGATTCATCTCGAACCGCGGCGACTGCCGCCGGCTGATGGACGCGCGCCACCGCCAGCGTCTGGCCGAGGCGATCTTCGCCGGCGTCCAGGGCTACTTCCGCCAGCGACCGCCCGCTGGCAGCTACCTGGCGACGATCACGGCGCGGGAGACCGGCTAGGCCCCGGCCCCTCGCTGCAGCCGCTGACCCGGCCGCAGGTCAGGCGCTGTCGGGCGCCGGAGGAACTGCTGACCCGGCTGATGCTGGTCCAGCCGATATTACGGCTCAGGCCGACCCAGATCTCGCCGTCGCTGGCGACGCCGCTGAAGAAGGTCAGGCGCCCATAGCGGGTATTGGTCTGCGCCCAGCGCCGTCCGCTCGCCGCGTCGTAGCCGCGCAGCCAGGTGTGGTTGCCGGCGGTGGCGACGCTGTAGTGGTTGCCCAGGCGATCCATGCAGGCGAGCACGTTGCGCAGGTAGGCGCAGTCCGCCGGCCGGGTGCCGGGCAGGTAGCCCTGCGCCGGCGCCGAGGCGGCGAACGACAGGCAGGCGAGGCAGAGAAGCCGGGTAAGACTGGGCATCCGTGATCTTCCGCAGGAAATCGAGGCGCCAGGTTAGCCGCAAAGGCGACTGGTGGACCATCGATTGAGAAGGATATTGTTATAGTATAACATTTTAAATCTACAGGTTCAGCCCATGACCGAACAGGAACTGCTTGCCCAACCCGACGCCGCGTACATGGACGAGGCCCAGCAGGCCTTCTTCCGCGAGCTGCTGCTGCGCCAGCGCCAGGATCTGCAGGCGCGCATCGACGGCGAGTTCGGCGAACTGCGCGATCTCGAACGACCCAGCGACGAAGCCGACCTGGCTTCCCGCGAGGAGCAGCGGCAATGGCAACTGCGCCTGCTGGAACGGGAGAAGAAGCTGCTCGACAAGATCGACGAAGCGCTCGAGCGCCTGGCCCGCGGCGACTACGGCTGGTGCGAGGAAACCGGCGAGCCGATCGGCCTGCGCCGCCTGCTGCTGCGTCCCACCGCCACCCTCTGCATCGAGGCGAAAGAGCGCCAGGAGAAGCGCGAACGCCACGTGCGGCCTAACTGAAGAGGTTTCCAACCGTGAACCAACGCCTACCCGTCACCGTGCTGTCCGGCTTCCTCGGCGCCGGCAAGAGCACGCTGCTCAACCACGTGCTGAAGAACCGTGAGAACCGCCGGGTCGCGGTGATCGTCAACGATATGAGCGAGATCAACATCGATGGCAGCGAAGTCCAGCGTGATGTCAGCCTGAATCGCGCCGAAGAGCGCCTGGTGGAGATGAGCAACGGCTGTATCTGCTGCACCCTGCGCGAGGATCTGCTGGAAGAGGTCGGCCGGCTCGCCCGGGAAGGCCGCTTCGACTACCTGCTGATCGAGTCCACCGGCATCTCCGAACCGATGCCGGTGGCGGAAACCTTCACCTTCCGCGACGAGCTGGGCCGCAGCCTGTCCGACGTGGCGCGGCTGGACACCATGGTCACGGTGGTCGACGGGATGAACTTCCTGCGCGACTATCAGGAAGCCGCCAGCCTGGCCAGTCGCGGCGAAACCCTCGGCGACGAGGACGAGCGCTCGATCACCGACCTGCTGATCGACCAGGTCGAGTTCGCCGACGTGATCCTGGTCAGCAAGATCGACCTGATCTCCAGCGCCGAGCGCGAGGAACTGCTGGCGATCCTCCGCCAGCTCAACGCCGAGGCGGAGATCCTGCCGATGGCGATGGGGCGGGTGCCGCTGGAGAAGATCCTCGACACCGGCCGCTTCGACTTCGACCGCGCCGCGTCCGCGCCCGGCTGGCTGAAGGAACTGCGCGGCGAGCACCTGCCGGAAACCGAGGAATACGGCATCGCCTCCATGGCCTATCGGGCACGCCGGCCGTTCCACCCGGCGCGTTTCCATGCGTTCCTGCACAGCCCGCTGAAGCGGGGCCGGCTGTTGCGTTCCAAGGGCTTCTTCTGGCTCGCCAGCCGGCCACGCGAGGCCGGCAGCTGGTCGCAGGCCGGCGGCCTGATGCGCTACGGCCTGGCGGGCCGCTGGTGGCGCTTCGTGCCGACCGGTCAGTGGCCACAGGACGAAGAGGACCTGCGGGCGATCATGCGTCACTGGGAGGAGGGCGTCGGCGATTGCCGCCAGGAACTGGTATTCATCGGCCAGAACCTGGACTTCGCGGCGTTGCGCGAGGCGCTCGACGCCTGCCTGCTCGACGATGCCGAGATGAATCTCGGCGTACCGGGCTGGCAGGCGCTGGACGACCCCTTCGAGGACTGGGGGCATGCCGCATGAGCGCGTTGCCGCAGCACAGGCCGATGCCGCGCCAGGTGTTCGACGACGATCCCCAGGTGCTCTCCGAGGTGCTTCGCGAGGGGGTCAACCTGGCGGTCTGGACGCGGCGGCTGAGCCCGGCGCTGCGCGACTTCGCCGCCGTCCTGGTACGCAGCCAGCCGACCCTGGCGCTGAGCCTGACGCTGGAAATGCGCGAGGATCGCCTGCCGACCTGGGAGGCGCTGCGGGGGATACGGGATCTGCCTGGCCAGGCAGACTTCCTCGACGACCTCGGCTGGCTGGTGGAGGCCTTCGCCTGCCTGACCGGCGCCCAGCGCATCGGCCTGCGCCTGCGGGCGCTGGACACGCCGATGTGTCCGCGCTTCCATGTCGATCATGTACCGTTGCGGCTGGTCACCACCTACCAGGGCGCGGCCAGCGAGTGGCTGGACGAGTCCGGCCTGGATCGCCGGCTGCTAGGAGGGGCGCAGGCGGAAGAGGTCGAACCACAGCATATAAACAGCTTGTCCACAGGTGATGTCGCGTTGCTCAAGGGCGAGCGCTGGGAGGGCAACGAAGGCGCGGGTCTGGTGCACCGCTCGCCACGGCATGCGCCTGGGGCGCCGCGCCTGCTGCTGACCCTGGACTGGCTGGGCTGAGCCTGTGGATAAATTTTCCCGGGATAAAAAAAGGCCATCCGCAGATGGCCTATCACCAAAAAGTCGTCCTACCTTGGGGATGGGGACGAAGGGTGCTGAGGTACCCGACTCCCATTTAGCCCATCGGCTGTGACAGGCTGATGACGCGTTCAGGGCTGTTTCGCCGGATCGGCGGCTTCCCAGCGTCCCTGGCTCTGGCTGGCGCAGAACAGTTCCAGGTAGCGCGCGTCGCTGGCCACGCCGTAGTAGAAGATGTCCTGCCGGTACGGCGTGTTGGCTACCCTGGCGTCGCGACAGACACCGAAGGCACCGGCGGGGCAGGCCTCGGCGAAGGAGACGTCGACCTTCTGGTCCGGCAGCTGCGGCTGGCAGAAACCCTCGCGGAACAGCTTGGCCGGGATATTGCGGTTCTGCTGGCAGACCTTCACATCGAGGTTCTTCGCCTGGCTGTGGACGATGCAGGCTTCGGCCAGGGCCAGGCCCGGCAGGCAGGAGAGGAAAAGCAGGAACGGACGCATGCGCGGACTCCAGGACGGACGGACGCGACTCTAGCACGTGGCTTCCGCCCTCGCAGGCGTGGCTCACCATCAATCCACAGGCTTTCTCATTCCCGGTTGCGCAGATGCTTCGAGAGATACCCACCCACCTGATCGGCGGCCCCTTGGGCGCCGGCAAGACCAGCCTGATCCGCGCCTTGCTGGCCCAGAAACCCGGCGGCGAGCGCTGGGCGGTGCTGGTCAACGAATTCGGCGAGATCGGCCTGGACGCCGCGCTGCTGGCCACGCAAGCCGATGGCGTGGCGATCGGCGAGGTGGCGGGTGGTTGCCTCTGCTGCGTCAACGGCGTGCCGTTCCAGGTCGGCCTCGGCCGGCTGTTGCGCCGCGCGCGGCCGGACCGGCTGTTCATCGAGCCTTCCGGGCTGGGCCATCCGCTGGCGCTGTGGAAACAGTTGCAGGCCGCGCCCTGGGCCGGGGTGCTGGCGCTGCAGCCGCCGGTGCTGGTGCTGGATGCCGCCGCTCTGGCTGCCGGCGAGCCGCTGCCGGAGGCCCAGGAACAGGCGCTGGCGGTGGCCGGCCTGGTGCTGTTGAACAAATCCGAAGCGCTCGACGCGGCGCAACGCGCGACCGCGACCGCGCGTCTGCCTGCCGTGCCGGTGCGCTGGGGCGTGGGCGGACGGCTGGCGTTGGCGGATCTCCCGGGCGGCGCGCCGCAGCCGCGCAGCGAAGCACGCTGGGCGGCGTTGCCGGACGCGCCGGCGGAGTTGCCCCTGTTGCTGTGCGCCGACCGACCGTTGCGTGCCGTGCGCGAACAGGACGGTCAGCTCGCCATCGGCTGGCGGCTGGCTCCGTCGGTACGCTTCGAACGCGCCGGGGTGGAGGCCTGGTTGCGCCGTTTGTCCGGACTGCGGCGGGCCAAGGCGGTGCTGCGCTGCGCGGACGGCTGGTACGCGGTGAATGCCGCGCCGCTTGTGGATAACTGGGTCAAGTCCTCGTGGCGGCGAGATAATCGTCTGGAGCTGATCCTCGAACCCGGGCACGACGAAGAGGCGCTCGAACGCGCGTTCCTGGCATGTCGGATGGTGGCGCAATGAGCTGCCGTGGTTGCCCTGTGGACGCTACTGAATGATAATAATTATCAGAAGACTCAACTTCCTTACCTTTCACTTCTCCGCAGGTCGCCCTCATGTCGCCACAGCCTTCACGGTCGCCTGACCGTTTTTCGCTGGCCGCGCTCGCCGAAGACCATCCCACCGCGCCCGCCCAGGGAGACGACAGCGCGTCTCTGCCATGCGTGAACGCCCAGCGCGGCGAACCCAATCTGCGGGTGGTGGACTGCTCCGGGGCGCGCCGCGACGAGGAAGTGGCGGTCGAGGAAGTGCTGATTCCCTACGCCCACGGCAGCGATCCGGAAGACGTTCCCGGCGAACCGCCGAAATCGCGCTGGTGGCTGTCCTCCGGCGCGGCGGTGGCGATGCACGTGGCGATCATCGGTGCCCTGGTCTGGGTGATGCCGACGCCGGCCGAACTCAACCTCGGCCACGGCGAACTGCCGAAGACCATGCAGGTGAATTTCGTCCAGCTGGAGAAGAAGGCCGAGCCGACCCCGCAGCCTCCGGCCGCCGCGCCGGAACCGACGCCGCCGAAGGTCGAGGAACCCAAGCCGGAGCCGCCCAAGCCCAAGCCGGTGGAAAAACCCAAGCCCAAGCCGAAACCCAAGCCCAAGCCGGTGGAAAACGCCATTCCCAAGGCCAAGCCGAAGCCGGAACCCAAGCCGGAACCGGAACCGAGCACCGAGGCGTCCAGCCAGCCGAGCCCGTCCAGCGCCGCGCCGCCGCCCGCACCTACGGTCGGGCAGAGCACGCCAGGCGCGCAGACCGCTCCCAGCGGCTCCCAGGGCCCGGCCGGACTGCCTAGCGGCAGCCTCACCGACAGCGACATCAAGCCGCTGCGCATGGATCCGCCGGTCTATCCGCGCATGGCCCAGGCGCGCGGCATCGAGGGGCGGGTGAAGGTGCTGTTCACCATCACCAGCGATGGGCGCATCGACGACATCCAGGTACTGGAATCGGTGCCCTCGCGCATGTTCGACCGCGAAGTTCGCCAGGCCATGGCCAAGTGGCGCTTCGAGCCACGCGTCAGCGGCGGCAAGATCGTCGCCCGCCAGGCGACCAAGATGTTCTTCTTCAAGATCGAGAAGCGCCGCTGAGGCGGTTCGCCGACAACGAAAAGAGCCGCGCCTTCGAGCGCGGTTTTTTTTGCCCGTGGTTCCCGGTAGCTCACGCAGGGGGCTTCGCTGACTTGGGACGGCAGGCCCCTTGCGCTGTTCCGCCGTGGGAACGCGAGGAGATCGGCGTTTACGTGCCAGTCCCGCCGGAATGACGAGCCGTAGGGCGAATAACCGCTCGCGGTTATCCGCCGTGGAACGCAGGGGCACCGGCGGATTACGCCGTCGGCGTCGCGTGCCCTACGGTTCCGGCCAGGATGCCGCGCCAGAAAAGCAGGACGGCGACCCGAAGGTCGCCGTCCTGTGGATAAAAAGGCCCGGAGTGTGTCGGGCCATGAGCACGAGGCTCGATCAATCGGTGGTGATCCTCGAGTGCTTCCGGGTGTCCTTCATGAACACGTAGACCAGCAGCGAGCAGGCGATGCAGGCGGTGACGTACCAGTAGAAGCCGCTCTCCAGGCCGATGCTCTTGAACCACAGGGCGACGTATTCGGCGGTGCCGCCGAAGATCGACACGGTCAGGGCGTACGGCAGGCCGACGCCCAGGGCGCGTATCTCGGTGGGGAACAGCTCGGCCTTCACCACCGCGTTGATCGAGGTGTAGCCGCTGACGATCACCAGCGCCGCCATGATCAGGAAGAACGCGCCCCACCAGCTGTCGACGCTGTGCAGGGTGCTGAGGATCGGGTAGGTGAAGACGGTGCCGAGTACGCCGAAGGCGATCAGGATCGGCCGCCGGCCGATCTTGTCCGAGAGGGCGCCGACGATGGGTTGCAACAGCATGAAGAGGAACAGGGTGGCCGCCGAGATCATGGTCGAGTCGGTCTTGCTCATGCCCACCGTGTTCACCAGGTACTTCTGCATGTAGGTGGTGTAGGTGTAGAAGGCCAGGGTACCGCCCATGGTCAGGCCGACCACGGTCAGCACTTCCTTGGGATGGCGCAGCAGGGTGCGCAGCAGGCTTTCCTTCGGCTCTTCCTTCTTCTTCGAGAAGGACTCGGTCTCTTCCATGCCGCGACGCAGGAACATCGCCACCACCGCGCACAGCGCGCCGATGAAGAAGGGTACGCGCCAGCCCCAGCTTTCCAGCTGTTCGACGCTCAGGGTCTGTTGCAGGACGATCAGCACCGCCAGGGCGATGAGCTGGCCGGAGATCAGGGTCACGTACTGGAAGCTGGAGAAGAACCCGCGCTGCTCCTTGTTCGCCATCTCGCTCAGGTAGGTGGCGGAGGTGCCGTATTCACCGCCGACCGACAGGCCCTGCAGCAGGCGCGCGACCACCAGCAGGATCGGCGCCGCGACGCCGATGGTTTCGTAGCTGGGGGTCAGGGCGATGATCAGCGAGCCGAAGCACATCAGCAGCACCGAGGCCAGCAACGCCGCCTTGCGGCCCTTGCGGTCGGCGTAGATGCCCATCAGCCAGCCGCCGATCGGGCGCATCAGGAAGCCCACGGCGAAGATCGCGGCGGTGTTCAGCAGTTGGGCGGTCATGTCGCCCTGGGGGAAGAAGGCCTTGGCGAAGTACAGCGAGAAGGCGGCGTAGACGTACCAGTCGTACCACTCGACCAGGTTGCCGACGGAGCCGCTGAAGATCGACTTGATGCGTTGCGAGGTGGTGCGTGGCTGGGCAGACGCGGAAATGGCGTTGGCGCTTTCCATCGTGTTTCCTCTTTTCGTTGTTGTCTTGGATGTGCTGATCAGGGCGCAGCACACCGGCACATCGCGAGGGCGACGTATTGGAGGGCTTGATAGCAGGTGCCGTGCCAACGGCGGAAAGCCCCGTGGTAACTGGGCTGGAGGAAAGAAAGCAGGGAGCGGCCAAGCGGGAGTCCGCCGAACGGAAGGGTGAATGAGCGGAATTCCGCCTATCAGTCAGGAGAAAATGGCCGTCTCGACCCTGCTCCGCAGGTCGAACGACCGCCCCGCGGTTATCCGCCGTCGCAGCGGGGTCTCGGCGGATAACGATTCGCCTTGCGAACGGGACCGGGACATTCCTGTCGGGCTCAGTGGCTGCCCTTTTCCTGGTCGAGGGTTTCCATCAGGGCGATCTGCATCCGCGAATGCACGCGGATCAGCCAGCGCCAGAGCACCGCGATCACCAGGCCGGCGACCAGCACCACCACGACCAGCAACTCGCCCGGCGGCAGGATGCTTGAGCTGAGCGCAGCCAGCAGCACCATCATGCCGGCCAGCGACAGCAGCGGGATTACCTCGGAGATCACCCGGCGTACCCGCGCCGTATGGCGTCCGGCCTTCTCCGGCTTGACCCCGAGCTCGGCCAGCAGCATCGACAGCGCCTTGAGCTTGCGGTAGGCGGCGATCAGGAAGGCCAGCGAGACCAGCAGTGCGCCACCCCAGATCAATGCCTTGTGCAGCCCGTCATAGGCGATCCACCGGCCCATCCAGGCGGAAAGCGTATCGGCGAAGTAGCCGCCGGCGAGGAAGATCGCGATCACCAGTGCCAGGTTCACCCCGACCTGCAGCAGGATCCGCCGGATCATCGCCGCCAGCACCGCCCGGTCGCCCTGCGGCTGGATACTGCGCAGCCAGTCGCCATAGTGGCCGAAGATCCGTGCCAGGCCTTGCGGCATCGCGTTGGCCAGGTGTTGCGAGAGCGGGTCGGCGGCGCGGATCAGGTAGGGAGTGAGCAGGGTGGTGATGGCCGAGACCGCCACCGCCACCGGATAGAGAAAGTCGCTGGTGACCTTCAGGGTCATGCCCAGCGCCGCGATGATGAAGGAGAACTCGCCGATCTGCGACAGGCCCATGCCGACTCGCAGCGAGGTGCGCCCGTCGTTGCCAGCGATGAATGCGCCCATGCCGCAGGAAAACATCTTGCCGAGCACCACCGCGACGGTGATCAGGGCGATCGGCCAGGCGTACTCGACGAGGATCCTCGGGTCGATCAGCAGGCCGATGGCGACGAAGAAGATGGCGCTGAACATGTCGCGAACCGGCTCGATCAAGCGCTCGATCTGCACCAGCTGGCGTGATTCGGCCATGATCGCACCGATCAGGAAGGCGCCCAGCACCATGCTGTACTCGAGCTTCACCACCAGCAGGCAGAAGCCGAAGCACAGGCCGAGTACGGTGACCAGCAGCATCTCGTTGCTTTCGAACTTCGCCACGTAGGCCAGCAGGCGCGGCACCAGCAGGATGCCGACGACCAGTGCGACGATCATGAACAGGCTGAGCTTGCCGACCGTGGAGAACACCTCGCCGGTTTCCACCGAGCCGCTCACGGCGATCCCCGAGAGCAGGGCGATGATGCCGATGCCGAGGATGTCCTCGACGATCAGCACGCCGAAGATCAGCTGGGCGAAGCGCTCGTTCTTCATCTTCAGGTCGCCGAGCGCCTTGACGATGATGGTGGTCGAGGAAATCGCCAGGATCGCGCCGAGGAACAGCGAGTCCATGGTGTTCCACTCGAAGAAGCGGCCGATCTCGAAACCGATCCAGATCATCAGGACGATTTCCAGGAACGCCGCGATGAACGCCGTGGCGCCGACCTGGAAGAGCTTGCGCAGGCTGAACTCCAGGCCCAGGCAGAACATCAGGAAGATCACCCCGAGCTCGGCCAGGGTCTTGATCGTGTCTTCGTCGTGGATCAGCCCGAAGGGCGGAGTGTGCGGGCCGATGATGAAGCCGGCGACGATGTAGCCTAGGACCACCGGTTGGCGCAGGCGGTGGAAGAGAATGGTGACCACGCCGGCCACCAGCATGATCACGGCGAGGTCCTGGATGAAATCGACGGCATGCATGGCGGCGGTCCTCGCTCGATGGGAAGGGTTCGGCAGACGCGTGACCGGACGGCCTCGCAGACCCGCAGACTAGCATTGGCGAGTGCCTGGGCGACGGGCCGAAAAAAGCTGTAACAGAGGTGTCCGCGTCGCTTCGCACGGTATTTTCCGGCGGCTGGCCAGACGAGCCGGACCTGCGCCTGTCGTCCCCGGGAGCTAAGGTGTACCCTTGCGCCGAACCGCGAGCCAGAGATGGCCGGCAAAAACCGGTGGCTGGGGAGCAATAGCCCGAAACAAAATCCGGCTGGTCCTGCCGCCCGTACCGCCGCAACATGGCGCGCGTCGATTCCCCCAAGAGAGAAAGACTAAAATGCAGCGTGTTCTCAGCATCGCCCTCGCCTTCTGCCTGGCGCTGACCGTCAGCCTGGACGCCAATGCCAAGCGCTTCGGCGGTGGCAAGAGCCTCGGCTCGGCGCCCAGCCACCAGACCCGCCAGGCGCAGCCGGCCACCGCGCCGAACGCCACTGCTGCCGCTCCCAACGCCGCGCGCCCCGCCGCTGCCGCCAGTGGCGCCTCGCGCTGGCTCGGCCCGCTGGCCGGCATCGCCGCCGGTGGCCTGCTCGCCTCGATGTTCATGGGTGACGGTTTCGAAGGCATCCAGATGCTCGACATCCTGTTGATCGCCCTGGTGGCCTTCATCGCCTTCCGCTTCATCGCCGCGCGCCGGCGCCAGCAGGCCCAGGCCCAGGGCCAGCCGGCGATGGCCGGACACGCGCCGATGCAGCGCGAGATGCCGGCCCAGGCGCCGATCTTCGGTGGCGCCGCTGCCGCGCCGAGCCCGGTGATCAACGCGCCGAGCTGGTTCAACGAAGAACGTTTCGTCGGCGCCGCCCGCGAGCATTTCATGTCCCTGCAGCAGCACTGGGATGCCAACGAGATGGACAAGATCGCCGAGTTCGTCACCCCGCAGATGCTGCAGTGGCTGAAGCAGGAACGCGCCGAGATCGGCGATGCCTACCAGTCCACCTACATCGACAACCTGGCCGTGCAACTGGACGGCGTCGACGACCAGGCCGACAAGACCATCGCCACCCTGACCTTCAGCGGCGTATCGAAGACCTCGCGCTTCGACCAGGGCGAGGCCTTCAGCGAAAGCTGGCGGATGGAACGTGCCCAGGGCGAGAACCAGCCGTGGCTGGTGGCCGGTATCCGGCAGAACTGATCGGACGCGCCTGCGGCCCCTTCGGGGCCGCGCAAACCCCCGCTCCCGCCAGGGACCGGGGGTTTTTCATGTCCGCTGGCGGGCATGGCCGACCATTCGTCCGGCGCCATGGCCAACGGCCAGTCGCATGAGCTGTTCTTGCGTCGGGCGCGGCTACTGTATAAAAAAACGCGCCCCCCGTTGCGAGAGAGCCTGTCGTGGAAGACGTCATCGAAAAACTGCGTGAACTCAACGAGCCGGTACCGGTGCCCCTGGAACTGCCGGAAGAAGAACTGCTGGTGGAAATCGAGGAGGAGCTGCTGATCGGCATTCCCGCCGAATTCCGCGAGTTTCTCCTGCTGGTCAGCGACGTCGTCTATGGCCGCCTGGAGCCGGTGACGGTGACCGATCCGCATTCGCACACCTACCTGCCCGAGGTAGCGGCCACCGCCTGGGATCTGGGGGTGCCGCGCGAACTGATCCCGCTCTGCGAGGACGACGGCAGCTACTACTGCGTTGCCGAGGATGGCGAGGTGGTGCTCTGGGCCGACGGCGACCTCACCGACGAAAGCTGGGACTCGGTATGGATCTGGGCCCGCGACGTCTGGCTGGAGAGCTGATCCGGAACGGCTGGAAAGGCTCTGCCTCGCGGGTCTTCCGGCGGTCCGGCGAAGCGCTGCGGGGCTGACTTTGGAACCCGCGGGGCGGCCTGGCCGCTTCGCCTCCGACAAAGCGCCGCTGCGCTAAGGAATTTCCCCCGTTTGCCACGGTCACAAGGGCAATTCCGCACTTGTCGCTCCGGATGAGGCAAGTGCGTTGCCCCGTGTGGAGATTCTATGAAGTTCAAAGCTCTGTTCGCTGCATTGCTGCTGACCAGCCTGGCGGGTTGCGCCAACCAGGCGGTGGTCACCCTGCAAGACGGCAGCGAGGTCCTGGTGAAGGACCAGTCGGATTACGACAAATACAATGACTACTACGAGTTCGAACAGCTGAACGGCGACACCATCCTGATCAAGAAGGACAACGTGCGCACCATTCGTCCGCAGTAGCTGCCCCGTAGCGGAAGTCGTCAGGCGTGCTCGCCGGCGCGCCGCCGCTTGCGTGGACGGGCCTCCAGTTCCAGCAGGTTCAGCAGGTACTGGCCGAAGTAGCTCAGGTCCTGCTCGATCGCCGCGCGCGCGGCCGGGCCGTCGCCGCGGCGCACGGCCTCCAGGGCGTCTTCGTGGAAATCGTTCAGGCGTAGCGACAGGTCGGCCTCGGTGAACAGCCGGTTGAAGAACGGCCCGACCTGCAGCCACAGCGTCTCGATCAGGCGCAGCAGCACCGGATTGCCGCAGGCGCGGTAGAGCGTCAGGTGGAATTCGCTGTTGGCTTCCAGGTAGGCCTGCACCTCGCGCTGGCGCAGCGCCCCTTCCATGCGCCGCAGACATTCCCCGAGCCTTTCCAGCGCCTGCCCGTCCAGCCGGCCGCTGGCGCTTTCGGCCGCCAGTCCTTCGAGAGAAAGGCGCACCTGGAGAATCTGCAGGAACCGCTCGCGGGTCATTGGCGGGACCCGCAGCGAACGTTGTGCCTCGCCTTCCAGGGCGCCTTCGGCCACCAGCCGCTGGAGGGCGGCGCGCACCGGCATCGGGCTGGTTCCCCACTGGTTCGCCAGAGCGCGGATCTTCAACCGCTCTCCAGGCTGGAAACGCCCGGCCAGCAGGGCTTCGCGCAGTCGTTGGTAGAGTCGTTCCTGGAGGTTTTCGACCATCGGTTCAGCTCCCTCTCACGGGCGGTGCCGGAAGCTGGGAAAGGGTCAGGCTGCAATCGCGCATGTTCAGCTCCGTTTGTTCTCGATCAGGCAGTTGCCGCCGTCCACCACCAGCAGTTCGCCGTTGACGAAGCTGGCTTCGGGCGAGGCGAGGAAGGCCACCGCGGCGGCGACTTCCTCGGGCCGGCCGGCACGTCCGCCGGGCCCGGCCAGGGCGGCCAGGCGTTCTTCGGCGGTGCTCGAGCCGGTGGCGATCCAGCCCGGCGCGACACTGTTCACCGTGATGCCGCTCTTCGCCACTTCCAGCGCCAGGCCCATGCTCCAGCCGACCAATCCGGCCTTGGCCGCGCTATATGCGGCTTCGCCCGGGTTGCTGCCGCGGGTCCCGGTGGTGGAGGCGACGTTGACGATCCGCCCGTAGCCGCGCTCGCGCATGCCCGGCAGCAGGCCGCGGGTGAGCAGGAAAGCGCTGGTCAGGTTGCGCGACAGGGACAGTTGCCAGTCCCGCAGCGAGGTCGCTTCCACGGCGCTGAAGGGTTCCGCACTGCCCAACTGGGCCATGCCGGCATTGTTCACCAGGATATCGACCCGCCCCCACTGGGCTTCGGCCCAGTCCAGCAGGCCCCGCACCTGGGCTTCGTCGGTCAGGTCGGCGGCGGCGGCGCGCACCTCGTGCCCGCAGGCGCTCAGTTCCTCCGCGCGTTGCCGAATCCGCTCGCTGCTGGCGGTGATCAGCAGGCGTACGCCTTCGCGGGCCAGTCGCCGGGCGATGGCGAAACCGATGCCGTGTTCGCTGCCGGCGCCGCTGATGAGCGCCACCTGGCCGTTCCACTTCGGAAAGTCGTTCATTTTTGTGATCACAAAATTGCCAAGAAAGACAGATTATCAATGCTTTCAAATTCTGTATTGACTTTTTTGTGATCACAAATGAAAGTTGTGCAAAATAAAAAACGAGGTGTTCGAAATGACCGCCAGTGGCATCGCCGAAGCCGCCGTGGAAACCTTCATGGCCCGCGAGCAGCAACGTTTCCTTGCGCAGAATCCACAGTCCGTCGCGCTCGCCGAGCGAGCCCGGCGCGCCCTGTTCGATGGCGTACCGATGCACTGGATGAGCGATTGGTCGACACCTTGCCCATTGTTCGTGGAGCGTGCCCGCGGCGCGCGTTTCCATGACGTCGATGGCCACGCCTACGTGGACTTCTGCCTGGGCGATACCGGCAGCATGTTCGGCCATTCGCCGGCGCCGATCGCCCGGGCGCTCGCCGGGCAGGGTGCGAACGGCCTGACCACCATGCTCCCGGGGGAGGATGCCATCGTCGCCGGCGAACTGCTGGCGCAACGCTTCGGCCTGCCGTTCTGGCAGGTGGCGACCACCGCCACCGACGCCAACCGTTTCGTCCTGCGCTGGGCGCGGGCGATCACCGGTCGCAAGGTGGTACTGGTATTCGACGGCTGCTATCACGGCACGGTCGACGACACCCTGGTTCGCTGCCGCGACGGCCGCACCGTGCATCGCTCCGGCCTGCTCGGCCAGGCCCATGACCTCACCCAGTTCAGCCGCGCGGTGCCGTTCAACGACCTCGATGCCCTGGAGCGGGCGCTGGCCAGCGAAGACGTGGCCGCCGTGCTCTGCGAGCCGGCGATGACCAACATCGGCATGGTCCTGCCGCAGCCCGGTTTCCACCGGAAGCTGCGCGAACTGACCCGCCGGCATGGCACGCTGCTGATCATCGACGAGACCCATACCATCTCCACCGGACCAGGTGGCTGCACCCGCGCCTGGCAGCTGGAGCCGGACTTCATCACCCTCGGCAAGCCGATCGCCGGCGGCGTGCCCTGCTCGGTTTACGGTTGCAGCGCGGCGATGGCCAGCGCCATGCAACTGGCCCGCGCCAGCGCCAGCGAACAGAGCGAAGGCCATGGCCACAGCGGCATGGGCACCACCCTGTCGGCCAACGCCCTGGCGATGCGCTGCATGCGCGCCAACCTGGAAGAGGTGATGACCGACGCCGCCTATGCCCACATGCTGCCGCTGGCGGCGCGCCTGGCCGAAGGCTTCCGCAGGATTATCCACAAGCACGGCCTGGCCTGGTCGGTGACCGAGCTCGGCGCGCGCAGCGAATTCCAGTTCTGCGCGCAGTCGCCGCGCGATGGCGCGGCCGCCGAGGCGGCTTTCCACGACAGCCTGCAAATGGCCCTGCACCTGTACCTGATCAATCGCGGCATCCTCATCACGCCATTCCACAACATGACCCTGTGCTGCCCGGAGACGCGCGAGGAAGACGTCGACCGGTTGATCGGATGTCTCGACCAGGCGCTCGCTGAACTGCTGGCCATTCCTGGCGCGCGGGAGGCCTGACATGCGCTTCGCCGATCCGCGGGAAGCCCGCGAATTCCTTGCCGCGCACCCCGAGGTGCGCAGCATCGAGCTGTTCCTGATCGACGCCAACGGCGTGCCGCGCGGCAAGCTGCTGCACCGCGACGAGCTGCTGGCGGTCTACGAGAGCGGCCGGCCGCTGCCGAGCACCATCCTCGGCCTGACCATCAATGGCGATGATGTCGAGGAGACCGGGCTGGTCTGGGACGTGGGCGACGCCGATTGCTGGACCTATCCGCTGCCCGGCAGCCTGACCCTGCAACCCTGGCGGCAGTCGCCGACCGGGCAGGTGCAGGTCAGCATGCATCCCGAGCAGGGACTTCCGGCCGCGGTAGGCGATCCGCGGCATGTGCTCCAGCGGGTTATCCACAGCCTGCAGGAAGATGGCTTGCACCCGGTGATGGCGGTGGAACTCGAGTTCTATCTGCTCGATCGCGAGCGCGGCAGCGATGGCCGGCCGCAGCCCGCCCTGCAGATGAACGGCCAGCGACCGCGGGCGACCCAGGTCTACGGTGTCTACGAGCTGGAGCAGTTGCAGCCGTTCCTCGACGACCTGTACGAGGCCTGCGAGGTCCAGGGCCTGCCGGCGCGCACGGCGATTTCGGAGTACGCGCCGGGGCAACTGGAAATCACCCTGCAGCACCGTTTCGACGCACTCCAGGCGATCGACGAGGGGGTGCGCTACAAGCGCCTGGTCAAGGGCGTGGCGAACCGGCATGGCCTGCAGGCCTGCTTCATGGCCAAGCCGTTCGGCGATCTTTCCGGCAGCGGGCTGCACCTGCATCTCAGCCTGGCCGACGGCCAGGGCAACAACCTGTTCGCCAGCGACGATCCGGCCGGCACCCCGCTGCTGCGCCAGGCTATCGGCGGGATGAAGGCCTGCCTGCTGGAGTCGCTGGCGCTGTTCTGTCCCAACGCCAACTCCTTCCGGCGTTTCCAGGCCAACAGCTATGCGCCGCTGGCGCCGACCTGGGGAATCAACAACCGCACCGTGTCATTGCGGGTGCCGGGCGGTCCGGCGCCCAGCCGGCACATCGAGCACCGCATCTGCGGCGCCGACGCCAACCCCTACCTGGCGGCGGCGGCGCTGCTGGCGGCGGTGCGCCGGGGGATCCGCGAAGGCCTCGATCCCGGTGCGCCGGTCAGCGGCAACGGCTACGCTCAAGCGACGCAGGCGCTGCCCAGCGACTGGCTGACCGCGCTGCGTGCCCTGGAGGGCTCGGCCTGGGCGCGGGAGGCGCTCGGCGAGGAGTTCCTGAAGATCTACCTGGCGATCAAGCAGGCCGAATACCGCGCCTTCATGGGCGAGGTCGGCGAACAGGACTGGCGCTGGTATCTCAACCAGGCCTGAACGGCTGCCGGCATCGCCGGTCAGTCATTGAAGCGGGCGACCGGTTGGCCGCCCTGTGTTTCCCATGTGGCACAGGAGTAAGGAAAAGCAGATGAGCACGCCCGTCGTTCTTATCACTGGTGCAGCCGGCGGCTTGGGCCGGGCAATCGCCAAGCGTTTCGCCCAGAGTCATTGGCGCATCGCCGCCACGGATGTGGATAAGGAGGGCCTGCACGCGCTGAACGCGCAGGTACCGTTGGATGCCAGCGGGGTCGCCGACCTGCGCAGCGCGGATAACTGCCATACCCTGATGTCGAAGATCCTCGCCCGCACCGGGCGCCTGGACGCCCTGGTGAACGCCGCGGGCGTCTGGCGCGAGGGACCTGTGGAAAACTTCACCGAGGAAGACTTCGACCTGGTCCTGGGAGTCAACCTCAAGGCCTCGTTCTACATGTGCCAGGCGGCGATTCCCTATCTCAAGGAGAACCAGGGCAGCATCGTCAACATCTCCAGCGATTCCGGACGTCAGGCCTACCGTGGCTCGGCGGCCTACTGCGCGAGCAAGGCGGCGCTGACCATGCTGAGCAAGACCCTGGCCCTGGAGCTGGCCGAGCAGGGCGTCCGGGTCAACGCCGTGTCGCCGGCGGACATCGCCACGCCGATGCTCGACTACCAGGCCGAGCGCTATGGCATGGGCAATCCGGACGGCTACAAGCGCGCGCTGCTGAAGGATTATCCACAGGGGAAGGCAGCGCGCTTCATTCGCCCGGAAGAAGTCGCCGAACTGGTCTGGTATCTCTGCGGCCCGCAGGCCGAAGCGATCACCGGCGCCGACCTGGCGGTGGACTTCGGTCTTTCCGCCGGGCGCTGAGGGCTTTTACCCAGGTCGCCCCGCCGGGGCGGCCTGTGGACAAGTCTCAACCGCCCTTGGCCTGGCTGGCGATCTTCAGCCAGCCACCGGCGGCGGCTATGCCCATGCCGCCGTAGCCCTGGCAAGCGCCGCCGAGGCTCTCGATCACCCGCAGGTCGATGCCCTCCTGCAGCACCTGCAGGCTGCAGCCGGTGCCCAGTCCCTCGCTGCGCAAGCGGTAAAGCGCGCCTTTCCCTTCCAGCCGTCCGGACAACTCGCCGACCGCCGCGGGACCGTACTCCATCAGCTTCTCCGGGTTGCCGATGCGCATCAGGGCGAAGCTGGCCTGGTAGCCGCCCTTCACCGGTTCGATCTCCAGGCTTTCCCATTCGGCCTGCCCGGCGTAGCGCAGGTAATGCCCGGCGAGACCCTGGAGGGCCGGGTAGTCCACCTGGCTGGCCACCTGTTCGAGATTGAAGCGGGTGGCAGGACCGCTGTAGCCGCGCGCCAGCGCCAGAGCGAGCCAGGCGCGGGCGCGGCCGGCATGGCCGGCCTTGAGGTTGGCCAGCATCAGGTTGTTCAGCGCCTGCTCCTGCGCCGCCTCCCCCTGTTGCTGGCGTTCGGCCAGGCGCAGTTGCCATTCGAAGGCTTCCAGCGCCTGTGGATAACGTCCCTGTTGATAAGCCTGGGTGCCGCGCGTGTTGCATTCCGCGGGGCTCGCGCAGGGCGTATCCTCGGCCTGGACGACGGTGGCGGCGAGAGCGGCCAGGACGGCCAGGAGCGGCGAAGGAAGGCGGCGGGCTACGGACATCGGGCGATTCCTCGTGGAAAAAAGCCAGTCTAGAAGAAAAGCCCGTGCGGGCCTGCCGCAGCGGAGCGGATTCGATCATCACGATTGAAAATTTGTAGCCGTTGCCACAGTCGTTAGCGTCTATGGTGTCCACGCCCGTCCTGATGAGAGAAAAACGCTATGCAACCCGGAAACAACCAACTGTCGATGACCGTGCTGATGACCCCGGACATGGCCAACTTTTCCGGCAATGTCCATGGCGGCACCCTGCTCAAGTACCTCGACGAAGTCGCCTACGCCTGCGCCAGCCGCTACGCGGGTCGCTACGTGGTGACCCTGTCGGTGGACCAGGTGATCTTCCGCGAGCCGGTGCACGTCGGCGAACTGGTGACCTTCCTCGCCTCGGTCAACTACACCGGGCGGACCTCCATGGAAATCGGCGTGAAGGTGATCACCGAGAACATCCGCGAACAGTCCGTGCGCCACACCAACAGCTGCTTCTTCACCATGGTGGCGCTGGATGATGAGCGCAAGCCGGTGGCCGTGCGCCCGCTGGAGCTGGAAACCGCCGAGCAGAAGCGCCGCTTCGCCCAGGCCCAGCAGCGTCGCCAGCTGCGTGCCGAGCTGGAGGCGCGTTACCAGGCGATTCGCGAGGAGGGCTGAGGGAGAAGCGATGCCGGAAGGTCCGGCGCGTCGGCGGTATCTTTTTATTTTCGATTCTTTTCGCAGCTTTTCATAAGAAAAGCCTGCATTTTGCGTTCACTGGCGCCAATTCCTGTCATTTCTTGATAAAAAACCGGCGTGCCTGATAAAAGTCCAGCAACGTCAACGGGTTAACCTTTCGGGGCCGCGCCGGATTCTCCAGGAACCAGAGCCTCCCTCGGCTTGCTCGAATGCCGTGGGGGCGGCCCCGTTGGCGGCAAGCCTTACCGCCATGCCGTCGCGGGCGCAGGCCCGCGATCCATTTCGAATGTCGTCGTCCGCCGGGCTGGCTGCGGAAGACATGTTCCCCGCCCTCCCGGGAGTCCCGATGCATCACACGCCGCTACTCACCACACTCGCCGCGGGGTTCGTCCTCGCCTTCCTCTTCGGGGCCCTGGCCAATCGCCTGCGCATTTCGCCGCTGGTCGGCTATCTGCTGGCGGGCGTCCTGGCCGGGCCGTTCACTCCCGGTTACGTGGCCGACCAGGCGCTGTCGCAGGAAATCGCCGAACTCGGGGTGATCCTGCTGATGTTCGGCGTCGGCCTGCATTTCTCCCTCAAGGACCTGCTATCCGTGAAGGCTATCGCCATTCCCGGGGCGCTGGTGCAGATCGGCGTCGCCACCTTGCTCGGCATCGGCCTGGCGAGCCTGCTCGGCTGGAATTTCGGCGGTGGCCTGGTGTTCGGCCTGAGCCTGTCGGTGGCCAGCACCGTGGTCCTGCTGCGGGCCCTGGAGCAGCGTCAGCTGCTGGATACAAAACGTGGACGGATCGCCATCGGCTGGCTGATCGTCGAGGACCTGGCGATGGTCCTCACCCTGGTGCTCCTGCCGGCGCTGGCCGGGACCCTCGGCGGCAAGAGCGACACCGGCGGCGCCGGCCTGCTCTGGCCGCTGCTGCTGACCCTGGGCAAGGTCGCTGCCTTCGTCGCCCTGATGATCCTCGGCGGGCGCCGGGTGGTGCCCTGGGTGCTGGAGAAGATCGCCGCCAGCGGCTCGCGCGAACTCTTCACCCTGGCCGTGCTGGCCATCGCCCTGGGCATCGCCTACGGTTCGGCGGTGCTGTTCGGGGTCTCCTTCGCCCTCGGCGCGTTCTTCGCCGGCATGATCCTCAACGAATCCGAGCTCAGCCACGAGGCGGCGGAGAACTCGCTGCCGTTGCGCGACGCCTTCGCGGTGCTGTTCTTCGTCTCGGTGGGGATGCTGTTCAATCCGATGATCCTGCTGCAGGAGCCGCTTACCGTGCTGGCCACCTTCCTGGTCATCGTCTTCGGCAAGTCCCTGGCCGCCTACCTGATCGTCCGTGCCTTCGGCCACCCGAACAGCACCGCGCTGGTGATCGCCGCCAGCCTGGCGCAGATCGGCGAATTCTCCTTCATCCTCATCGGCCTGGGCATCGGCCTGGAACTGGTCCCGGAGCAGAGCCGCGACCTGGTGCTGGCCGGGGCGATCCTGTCGATCCTGGTCAACCCGCTGCTGTTCATCGCCATCGACCGCCTGCAGCAGCGCAAGGAGCAGCGCCTGGCGGAGGCCGCGGGCGGGGTCCGCGAGATGCCGGCGCAGGACCTGCCGCCGCCGATCCTCGAGCGCGACCACGCCGTGCTGATCGGCCATGGCCGGGTCGGCGGGCTGGTCAGCGCGCGCCTGCGCGCCGCCGGGACGCCATTCGTGGTGGTGGTGGACAAGCGCGACAAGGCCGACGAGCTGCGCGAGCAGGGCTACAGCGTGGTGCTCGGCAATGCCGCCAGCCCCGCCGTGCTGGAACTGGCCAACATCGGCGAGGCGCGCTGGTTGCTGATCGCCATTCCCAACGGCTTCGAGGCCGGGCAGATCGCCAGTCATGCCCGCGCGGTGAATCCGCCTCTGGATATCGTCGCCCGCGCGCACTTCGACGCCGAGGTGGACTACCTGGAGCAGAACGGTGCCAACCTGGTGATCATGGGCGAGCGCGAAATCGCCTGCGGGATGGTCCGTCGCCTGGGCCTCGATCGCGACGACGAGCAGGACAGCGACGCGCCGCTGCCGCAATCCGCCTGACGTGCTGCGGCGGCCCTGCGACCGGGCCGCGGCTGAAGACGCTGATCGAACGGCGCCTGGGCATGGCCTTCGCCCTGGTGGCGGCGCTGGATTGATGCTGGAGAAATACATCCTCTGAGCCGCCTGTGGATAATCTTACCCACAGGCGGCTCAGTGGATCACAGGCGTACCGCGTCAAAGCGTACGCGTGGATGGGCGACCCGATCCTGCGCCCGCACCAGCTCCAGCTCGTAGCTGCCGCAGGCCTGGGTTTCCAGCAGCACTTCATGGACCGCGGCGCCGGTGAATTCGAAGGCGTTGCGCAGGTCGTCGCCGAGCAGCAGGCGCGACAGGAACAGGCCCGAGGTCAGGTCGCCGACCCCTACCGGCTGGCGCGGGAAGGCCAGCAGCGGGCGTTGCAGGTGCCAGACCTGATCGGCGGCCACCAGCAGCATCTCGAAGGTGTCGCCGGCCTTGCCCGGATAGTTCAGGTGCTTTACCAGGATTGCCCTGGGACCGCGTGCCAGCAGGCTCCGTGCCATTTCCACGCAGTCGGCGAGGGAGTCCGGCTGGCGGTCGCAGAAGCTATCCAGCTCCAACTGGTTGGGGCACAGGTAGTCGGCGACCGCGGCGGCTTCTTCCAGCAGGAAGTCGCTGACTTCCGGGGCCACGATGCAGCCTTTCTCCGGGTGGCCCATGACCGGGTCGCAGAGGTACAGCGCTCGCGGATTGGCCTGCTTGATTCGCCCTACCACCTCGAGGATCGCCCGGCCCTGGGCGGCGCTGCCGAGGTAGCCGGACAGCACCGCGTCGCAGTTGCCCAGCTCGCCGATCCCGGCGATGCCTTCCATCAGCACCGGGATCTGCTCCGGCGGCAGTACCTGCCCGGTCCACCGGCCATACTGGGTATGGTTGGAAAACTGCACTGTGTTCAACGGCCAGACGTTGATCCCGATGCGCTGCATCGGAAACACCGCGGCGGCGTTGCCGGCGTGGCCGAAGACGACGTGGGACTGGATGGCGAGCAGGTGGGGCGTGCGTGGCATGAGACGACTTCCTACAGCTGAGTCGGCGCAGTATGGGGGCTAAATCACATGGCGAAAACACCCCCCACTCGCTGCTCGCCGGGAGAACGGGTAAGCTGGCTTTTCCCTTCCACCGGATTCCGCTCGTGACCCTGGGTAACCTTTTCGTCATGCTCCTGTTAGGCGCCGCCGCAGCCTGGTGGTGGCGCGCCCATGGCGTGCGCGAACGGGCGCTGCTGCTGGCCAAGCAGCATTGCGCCAAGCAGGGCGTGGAGCTGCTCGACGAGAATGTCGCGCGCCGACGCCTGCGTCTGGCCCGCGATCATCGCGGGCAATGGCGGCTGAGCCGCGAGTTCGGTTTCGAATTCACCGTCAGTGGCGAGGAACGCTACGCCGGACGCATCGTCATGTACGGCTATCACCTCGGCGCCATCGAACTGGCGCCGCATCGCTTCGAGGCGGCCGCCGAGGCCGACAACCCGCCGGTGCACAGCGCCGAGGTGATCCGCCTCGACGAATGGCGGCAGTCCCGCCAGAAGAAGGTCGGCGACTGATGACCTAGGGCAGCACGCCCAGGGCCTTGAGAGCGGCCTTGCCCAGTTCGACGCGCTTGCCGATGTCGGCCTCGCCGCCGGGCATGTCGATGTTCAGGGCGAAGGTGTAGAGGCGCTCGTCGCGCTTCACCCAGCCGACCCACCAGCCGAGTTCCGGCGTGCAATCGAAACACCAGCCGGTCTTGCCGTGCAGCTCCCAGTCCGGGCCGTGTTCCATCAGGGTCATGTCGCGCACGGTGGCCTGCACCTGCTCGGGAAACGGCAGTTCTCCCTGTGCCAGCCGGGCGAGGAAACGGGTCTGCTCCAGCGCGCTGATCTCCAGTGGCCCCACCAGCCAGAAGTTGTCCACAACCTGCCCGACCTCGCCATTTCCATAGTCCATGCGGGCGAGGTTGGCGCGCATACGCTGCAGGCCGATGCGCCGCGCCAGTTCCTGGTAGACCGGCACGTTGGATGCACGGATCGCCTCGCGCAGGCTCATGTCATGCTCCCAGGCCTTGAAGCGCTGGGGCTTGCCGCCATAGGGCAGGACCTCGTCGGCAGACTTCACCGCGCCTGTGGATAAACCGATCAGGCTGTGCGCCACCTTATAGGTGGAGGCAGGGACGAAGCGGGTCTGCGCGCGTGCTCGGTCGTGGCCGACATAACCCTGCCGCTGCACGTCGTAGAGAACGAAGGTGCCTTTCATCCCGGCGGCTTCGAATAGCTTGTCCACAGCCTGGCTGTCGTTCCATTCGCTGGCCTGGGCCTGTCCGAAGAGCAGGAGAAGGGCGCTGAAGAAGAGAAGGCGCATGGCTTGGTCCTGTTATGGTGGGAACTTCCCTGGGACCGGCGGATGAGCTCAGGATTCCCCACGGAAGAGCCGTTCATGGATTGGGCAGGAGGAAGGCGCGTACGCGGGCGGCGGCATCGGCCGGATCTTCCTGCATGAAGCAGTGGCCGCCGGTCACGGCGCGGGCGCTGACCTGCGGGTTGAGCGAGCACCAGCGCGCCACCGACCTGGCGACGAAGGGATAGGTGCGGTCGCCGTACAGCACCCGGGTCGGCGCGGAGACCTTGCCCAGCGACGGCCACAGGCGCCGGGGGAAGGAGCTGAAGATTTCCGCCTCGCGGCTCGGTCGGCACTTCAGTTCGACGCCGTCGTCGCTTTCCTTCAGCGCATATTCCACATAGGCCCACAGCGCTTCGTCGGTCCAGCCCTTGAAGATGCCGCGGCCGCGCAGGCCGGCGTAGGCCGCGGCGCGGTCCGGCCACTGGCTGCGGCGCAGGCGCGCCTTCTTCGCCAGGCTGCCGCGCAGTTGCAGGCCGAGGGTCTCGGACAGCGCCATCACACCGATCATCGCCGGGGTGAACAGCACCGGATCGAGCAGCACGGCGCGGGTGAACAACCCGGGATGACGGGCCAGGACGAGGCTGCTGAGGACGCCGCCGAAGCTGTGCCCGCAAGCCAGCCGCGGGACATCGCCATACCGGCCGCGCCCGGCCTCGAAGGCTTCCACCGCCATTTCCGCGTTGCGGTTCCAGCCATGGAAGCGCCCGCCGTGGTCGCTTTCGCCGTGGCCCTGGATGTCGCACAGCCAGAGATCGAAATCTTCCGTCAGCAGACGCAGCATTGGCTCGTAGGTGCGGCCACAGAAACCGTTGCCGTGGAGGAAATGCAGCAGCGGCTTGCCGCTCGGTTCGCTGCGCCAGCCGCGCAGGGTGAAGCCGGCCGAACAGGGATGGGACCAGGGGGATAGCGACATGGGCGGACTCCTCGTACGGCGCGCAGTGTAACCGGGCGTCGTGCTATCGTCGCCGCTTGCCGCTGCCGTTTCGATCCGCCGATGTCCGTGTCCCGTCCGTTGCGCCTGTTCCTGCTGTTGCTGCCGCTGCTCGGCGGCCTGCTGCTGTCCATCGAATGGGCCGGCCGGCAGGCCCGCCAGCAGGCGTTGCGCGCCGAGGGCGAGCAGGTGCGCAAGCAACTGGACCTCTACGCCGGTTCGCTGCAGACCCTGATCGAGCGCTTCCGCAGCCTGCCGGCGGTGCTGGCGCTGGATCCCGAACTGCGCACGGCGCTGGCCGGGCCGATCGACGACGAGTTGCAGCAGCGCCTGAACCTCAAGCTGGAAAGCATCAACCGGGCCGCCCGCTCCTCGACCCTGGAACTGCTCGACCGCACCGGACTGGCGGTGGCGGCGAGCAACTGGAACCTGCCGACCAGCTATGTCGGTCACAACTACGGTTTCCGCCCGTATTTCCGCCAGACCATCGCCCAGGGCTCGGGGCGTTTCTACGCGGTCGGCGTGATCAGCGGGATACCTGGCTACTTCCTGTCGCACGCGGTGCGCGCCGGGGACGGTACCTTTCTCGGCGCGATCGTGGTCAAGCTGGAATTCCCCGACCTGGAACGACAGTGGAACCAGACTCCCGATCTGGTTCTGGCCAGCGACGCCAAGGGCATCGTGTTCCTCGCCAACCACCAGGGCTGGCGCTATCGCGAACTGGAGCCGCTGGATACCGTCGACCGCTTCGAACTGGCGGAGACCCGGCAATACGACCGCCAGCCGCTGACCCCCCTGCGCCACCAGACCCTGCGCAGCTATGGCGAAGACAGTCGGTTGGCGCGGGTGGAAAGCGTCGATGGCGAGAAAGACTATCTCTGGCAATCGCTCGATCTGCCCAACGACGGCTGGACCCTGCATCTGCTGCGCGATACCGCGAGCATCCAGGACGATGTCGCCACCGCGCGCCTGGCCGCCGCCGGCACCTGGCTGGCGCTGGTGTTCCTTGGCCTGTTCCTGCAGCAGCGCTGGCGCATCGCCCGGCTGCGCCAGCGCAGCCGGGAGGAGTTGGAGCGCCTGGTCGAGCAGCGTACCGCCGATTTGCGCACCGCCCAGGACGGTCTGGTGCAGGCGGCCAAGCTGGCGGCACTGGGACAGATGTCGGCGGCCCTGGCCCATGAGATCAACCAGCCGCTCACTGCCCAGCGCATGCAACTGGCCAGCCTGCGCCTGCTGCTCGACGCCGGTCGCCACGACGAAGCACGCCAGGCCTTGCTGCGCATCGACGAGATGCTCGAGCGCATGGCCGCGCTCACCGGCCACCTGAAGACCTTCGCCCGCAAGAGTGCCGGCGGCTTGCGCGAGCGTATCGAGCTGGGCCACGTGGTGGAACAGGCGCAACACCTGCTGCTGCCACGGATTCGCGCCGAGCGGGTGGAGATCGAGCAGGCGCTGGTCTGGCCAGCCTGGGTGATGGGCGATGCGATCCGCCTGGAACAGGTATTGGTCAACCTGCTGCGTAACGCCCTGGATGCCGTGGCCGGCCAGGAGCGGCCATGGATCCGCCTGGCCGTGCAGCGGGTCGGCGGCGACTGGGTGCTGAGCGTGGCCGACAACGGTGGCGGGATTCCCGCCGAGGACCTGGGCAGTGTGTTCGATCCGTTCTTCACCACCAAACCGGTGGGAGAAGGACTCGGCCTCGGCCTGGCGGTATCCTATGGGATCGTCCACGAACTCGGCGGCCGCCTGCAGGCCGCCAACGGCGAGGCGGGAGCGGTGTTCAGCCTGATCCTGCCGGCGGCTTCCGATGACACGAGCGTAACGACATGAGCGACCAGGTGATCTTCGTCGACGACGAAGCGACGATCCGCGAGGCGGTGCGGCAATGGCTGGAGCTGTCCGGCTTCGAGGTGCGCCTGTGCCTGCGTGCCGAGGAATGCCTGGCGGGGATGGACCGGTCTTTCGCCGGGGTGGTCGTCAGCGACGTGCGCATGCCCGGCTTGGATGGCCTGCAATTGCTCGCTCGCCTGCAGGCGGTCGATCGCGATCTGCCGGTGATCATGGTCACCGGTCACGGCGACGTGCCGATGGCGGTGGAAGCCATGCGCCAGGGCGCCTATGACTTCATCGAGAAGCCCTTCACCCCGGAGCGCCTGCTCGGCAGCCTGCGACGGGCGCTGGAGAAGCGCCGCCTGGTGCTGGAGAACCGGCGTCTGAAGGAGCAGGCCAGCCTCAAGGACCAGGTCGACGCGCGCCTGCTCGGCGTTTCCAGGCCGATGGAGGCCTTGCGGCGCCAGGTACTGGCCCTGGCGCCGACGCCGGTGAACGTGCTGATCCGTGGCGAGACCGGCAGCGGCAAGGAACTGGTCGCCCGCTGCCTGCACGACTTCGGCCCGCGCGCCGACAAGCCGTTCGTGGCGCTGAACTGCGCGGCTATTCCCGAGCAACTGTTCGAAAGCGAGCTGTTCGGCCATGAAAGCGGCGCCTTCACCGGCGCCCAGGGCAAGCGCATCGGCAAGCTCGAGCACGCCCACGGCGGCACGCTGTTCCTCGACGAGATCGAAAGCATGCCGTTGGCGCAGCAGGTCAAGCTGCTGCGGGTGCTGCAGGAGCAGCAGCTGGAGCGGCTCGGTTCGAACCAGAGCATCCATGTCGACCTGCGGGTGATCGCCGCGACCAAGCCCGACCTGCTGGCCGAGGCTCGCGCCGGGCGCTTCCGCGAAGACCTGGTGTACCGGCTGAACGTCGCCGAGCTGCGCCTGCCGCCGATCCGCGAGCGGCGCGAGGACATCCCGCTGCTCTTCGAACACTTCGCCTGCGTCGCCAGCCAGCGCCTCGGCCGTGAACCGCAGCCCGCCGCGCCGGCTGCGCTGGCGCGGCTGATGGCCCATGACTGGCCGGGCAACGTACGTGAACTGGCCAACGCCGCCGAACGCCATGTGCTCGGCCTGGAGCGCGAGGAGCCGGACGAGGCGGGCAGCCTCTCCAGCGGACTGGCCGAGCGCATGGAGGCCTTCGAGGCCGAATGCCTGCGCCAGGCGCTCGGCCAGTGCCGTGGCGACATCAAGGCGGTGATGGAGCTGTTGCAACTGCCGCGCCGAACCCTCAACGAAAAGATGTCGCGGCATGGCCTCAGTCGTGCTGATTTCGTTGGTGAGGATTCGACCTGACACCGTTTCGGTACATCGCCATATGCAGTGTCCAGAAATTGGTGAAAGTATTTTTCAAAAGACTTTGTTTAAAAATTGATTTTTAAATATAAATAAGAAATTTCCTAAACTTAAAGTATAGATTTCGTATTTTATATTTGAAGGTTCCTAAATTTTTATTGACGGTAACTTGTTGTTTTTCAAGGTCTATCATTCGCGTCCCTGTCCCTGGCTATAACACTGACTACTTCAGCATGCCTTTTGCCAATGGAATGCAGGACGGGTTTGATGCGCCTTGAAAAAGGCATGGTTATTCCAGATCCATAGGAACCTGCAATGTTTTCCATGAATATGAACGTTCCGTTCGTGAAAGAACGAAGCGAAGGTATTGTTCGCTCTTCGAAAAACAGGAATTCGCGTTATCTGCTGCTGTCTTTTTCCCTTGCGGCGCTTTCATCCATGTCCGGTGTCGCTTTCGCCGATGAGACCGGGTATACGACCAATGATGAACTGCGGTCCGCCGAGAGCAGCCTGAACAATCGCATCGATCGCGCTTCCACGACGCTCGACAACAAGCTCTCCCAGGTCGCCAGCGATGTCGCCAGGGTTGACAGCAAGGTCGATGCCAGCGAAAGACGCCTGCAGGAAAATATCGATGGCAACAAGGCGGACATCGAGCAGAAGGTGGTCGATAGCGAGACACGCCTGCAGAAGAACATCGACGACAACGTGAACCAGTTGAACGGCCGCATCGATACGGTCAGCGATCGCGCCAGCGATCTCGAGAACGGCAGAAGCGGGATGGTCCAGGTGAATACACCCGCCCGCGGACCGGTCCCCGGTCCCAAGGCGAGCGGCGCCAATTCGATGGCGGCGGGCTCCGCGGCCGAGGCTTCTGGCAACGACAGCACCGCGCTGGGCAACAATGCGAAGGCGACGGCGAACAACAGCATCGCCCTCGGCGACAGCTCGGTCGCCGATCGCGCGAACTCGCTGTCGGTCGGCAGCCGTGGGCATGAGCGGCAGATCACCAACGTCGCCGACGCCACGCAGGGCACCGACGCGGTGAACCTGAGGCAGATGAACGAAGGCCTGCGGGTGACCGAGGAGAATGCCCGGCACTACACCGATCAGCGCTTCAACCGCCTGCACAAGAAGATCGAGGACCTCGACGACGACCTGAGCGCGGGTATCGCCGGCGCCATGGCGATGGCCGCGCTGCCACCGCCCTACCAGGCCGGCGGTACCTCCACCGGGATTGGCGCGGCCACCTATCGGGGCCAGTCCGCGCTGGCCTTCGGCCTGTCGTCGATCAGCAAGGACGGCAAGTGGAGCACCCGGCTCAGCGGCAACATGAATACCGCTGGCGATGCTGGCGCCGCGGTGGGCGTGGGTTACAACTGGTAAGGCGGCTGGCTTGCCGGCCGCCGGGCCGGGGGAGGGCGTGGATGTCGCGCGGCCTGCCCCGGCTTCCTTCAGAGATCCTTCGCCAGCTCCACCGACGCCTGCCGCCCTCCGCGCTGCAATAGCGCCAGATAGACCAGCCCCACGGCGATCCAGGCCAGGCCGAGCAACTGCGCATCGAGGCTCATGCTGTACAGCACGTAGGCGATGATCGCCAGGCCCACCAGCGGGAACAGCAGGTGGCGTAGCCAGCGGCCGGAGCGCTGGCGGCGGAAGTAATGGTTGATCACGCTCAGGTGCAGCAGGCAGAAGCCGGTGAGGGCGCCGAAGTTCACCAGCGAAGTGAGTACGTCCGGCGCGTCGAGGAAGGCCCAGCCGATCGCCAGCGACAGCACCGCCACCAGGTACAGGCTGACGTGCGGCGTCTGGTAGCGCGGATGGACCCTGGCCAGTGCCCGCGGCAGCTTGCCATCGCGGGCCATCGAATAGAGCAGGCGCGACACCGCCGCCTGCGAGGTGATCGACACGGTGACACCCCAGGCCAGCGCGGTGGCCACCGCGGTCAGCATCGACAGCCACTGGCCACCGGCCGCTTCGGCGATCTCGTAGAAGGCGGTGTCCGCCGACCTGAAGGTCATCCCGGCGGCGAGGTCGGTGGCCAGCCAGGTCTGTGCGATGAAGATGCCGCCCATGACGAACAGTGCGACCAGCGCGGCGCGGCCGATCTGCCGCGCGGGATCGCCCTTGACCTCCTCGGCGAGGGTGGAGATGGCGTCGAAGCCGAGGAACGACAGCACGGCGATCGAGGCAGCCTTCATCACCAGGCCGAGGTCGAAGGCCTCCGGGCGATACAGCGGTTCGAGGGTCAGCCGGCCGTTGCCCAGGCCGCCTTCCAGCGCCTGGTAGCCGACCACCAGGAAGATCGCCAGGACCACCAGCTCGCCGACCAGGAACAACAGGTTGGCGCGTGCGGCGAAGGTGATGCCGCGCAGGTTGACCAGGGTCGCCGAGACCAGGAACAGGAGCATCCAGGCCAGCTTGGGAATCGCCGGGAACAGGTGGTTCAGCGCCAGCGCGCTGAACACGTAGAGCAGCGGTGGGATCAGCAGGTAGTCGAGCAGCAGCACCCAGCCGGCGAGGAAACCGACATGGGGATGGATGCCGCGCTGTGCGTAGGAATACACCGAGCCGGCAATGGGAAACGCCTTGGCCATGGCCCCGTAGCTGAGGGCGGTGAAGAGCATCGCCAGCATGCCCACCAGGTAGGCCATCGGCACCATGCCGTGGGCGTCGGCGTGGACCCAGCCGTAGACCCCGAACGGGGCGATGGGGATCATGAAGATCATCCCGTAGATGATCAGGTCGCTCAGGGACAGGCTGCGGCGCAGCTGTTGCCGGTATCCGAACTGTTCGATGGCCATGACGGGCTCCTCGGGAAAAGGCAGCGTATTGTCGTTATCGGCGCCGCGTTGGGGGCGGGTCTCTTTCTCGTTATGGGCGACCGGTCGCGCCGGTCATCGTCTCAGAGCCAGGGATGCAGCCGCTCGGCCCAGGTGCGTACCGCTTCCGGCGTACGCAGTCCATCGTTGCGGATTTCCAGCAGAACCGCCTCCAGGCCACGCGCATCGCCGTGCACGGGGACGGTGGTGTCCTCCGCCGGGTCTATGGCGTATGGCTGGTTGCCGGCGACCTCCAGGCCCTGCCGGCGCAGGCCGTCGAGGATGCGTTCGGCATAGGCGCCGGCGTTTCGATAAAGCACCCCGGCAACCAGCGGGCGGGGTCTGCCGTGGTAGACCGGGGTAAAGCTGTGCACGCCGACCACGCGGGTCGGCAGGCCGGCGGCCTGGCGCTGGTCGAGCAGTTGCGCCAGGCGATCGTGGAACGGATGGAACAGGCAGTCCTGCCGATAGCGGCGGACCGCCTCGGATAGTGCGTGGTTGCCGGGGACCGGATAGATCTCGCTGTGTGGCGGGATGCTGTCGGGGGCCTCCAGCGGCCGGTTCAGGTCAATCAGCAGGCGCGAGTAGCCGGCCGCCAGCAAGGGGGCGTCGAGGTGCCGGGACAGCTGTTCGGCCAGCGCCAGGGCGCCGATGTCCCAGGCGATGTGCTCTTGCGCGGCGGCCTCGTCCAGGCCCAGGCGCTGCAACTCCAGTGGGATGTGCCGGCTGGCGTGCTCGCAGACCAGCACCACCGGGCTGCGGCCTTCGGGATTGAGCAGGCGGAAGGGCGGCAATTGGTAGATGCCGAGTTCGGCGTTGTCAGTAGAGCTCGGCATAGTGGCGGCACAGGTCGTCGTCGGAAAGGCCCGCCGTCAGCGCCAGTTCGTGGCGCTTCATGGCGATGTAGGTGTCCAGCAGCGGCTTCGGCAGCTCGGCGCACAGCGCCTCGTCGCGCTGCAGGCGTTCGAGGGCTTCGCCGAGAGTCGCAGGCAGGGCCTGGATGCCACGCTCGCGGCGCTCCTCCTCGCTGAGGCCGTGCGGGTCGACGTCGGCCACGGCGCGCAGCGGCAGGCGCTGCTCGATACCCAGGCGGCCGGCGATGAGTACCGCGGCCATCGCCAGGTGCGGACAGGCGCTGGCGTCCATAGGCCGGAATTCGAGGTTGTACTGCTTGCCCAGCGGCTTGCCGCCGACGCTGACCACCGGGCAGATACGCAGCGCCGCCTCGCGGTTGCGCAGGCCCAGGCAGGCATAGGCGGCGCTCCAGTGGTGGGGTTTCAGGCGCAGGTAGGAAGCGGCGGTCGGCGCGGTCAGCGCGCACAGTGCCGGCAGGTGCGCGAGCACCCCGGCGGCCCAGTGCTCGCCGAGCTCGGAAAGGTCGTTGGGGCGGCCGGGTTCGTACAGCAGCGGGCTGCCGTCGGTGTGCTGCAGGCTCAGGTGCAGGTGCACGCCGTTGGTCACCGCGCCGGGCGCCGGCAGCGGCGCGAAGCAGGTGCGCAGGCCCATCTGCCGGGCCACCTCGCGGGTCACCTCGCGGACGTTCACCGCACGGTCGGCGGCCGCCACGCCCTGGGTCGGGCGGCAGGTCACCTCGTACTGGCGCTGGCCGTATTCGGGCAGGAACATCTCCGGTTCGGTGCCGGCCTGGGCCAGAGCGCTCACCAGCCAGCCGGGGAATTGCCCGGCGGCGCGCTGCGCCTGCAGGGAGAAGGCCGCCGCCGGACGTTCGCCGGGAAGCCCGAGCAGGCTGAACTCGTGTTCGAACGCGGCGGTAATCTGCAGGCCGCAGTCACGGTAGCGCTCCACTTCGGCCCGCAGCAGGCTGCGCGGGCAGGCCGGCCACGGCGTGCCGTCGGTCTCCACCAGGTTGCCGTGCAGGTAGTCGAGGGCCGGCGCCAGGGGGTCGGGGCCCTGCTCGACGCGCACCCGGCTGTTCGGATCGGGCAGCAGGCGCAGGTCGCCGTGGCTGCCCCAGGGGCTGCTTTCGTCGATCAGGTCCTGCGGGGTCAGCGAGCTGTTCGCCGGCACCCAGCCGCAGCCGCTGGCCAACTGCTCCTCCAGGGTTGCCAGGGGCAGCGAGCGGCCACGGGTGATGCCGGCCAGGTCGGTGGTGACGAAGCTGACCAGGCGTACCGGCTGCAGGCGGTTCACGGATTGCTCCGGCCGAGAGCGGCGATACGTTGCAGGACGGTCTCGGTGTCGCTGATCCAGCAGTAGCCCTTGATCGCTTCCAGGCAGGCCTGGTGGCGCTCGGGAGTGTGGGTGGCGCAGGCATCCTCGACCAGGGTCACCAGGTAGCCGCGGTCGGCGGCGTCGCGCACGGCCATGTCCACGCACTGGTCGGTGACCACCCCGCAGACGATCAGGTGGCGGGTGCCGAGGTTGCGCAGCACGTAGTCGATGGCGGTGGAATTGAACACTCCGGAAGAAGTCTTCGGCAGCACGATCTCGTTGGCGCTCGGCTCCAGGGCGTCGATGACGCGGGCATCCGGGCTGCCCTTGGGCAGGTGCATTTCCGACAGCTTGTGGTCCAGCGAGCGATCGCGACCATCGGCGGTGAGACTCTCGATGATGGTGTGCAGGACGTTCTCGTCCACCGCGCGCATCGCCCGCAGCAGGCGCTGCTGGTTGGGGATCACCTGGTTGTGCACGCGCTCGTAGAAGTAGCTGGCCGCCTGCGGGTCGACATGTGGATCGCGCCCCGGCTCGACCCAGGCGCGCTGCATGTCGACGAACAGGATGGCGGTCTGCCGGCGGCCGAACGGCAGGTCGCGGGGCGAATGGTGGGGCAGGCTGAACATCGGGTCATTCCTCCAGGAGATGGCTGCTGAACGCGTCGCGGAGCTGGTCGATGCCCTCCAGGCGTTCGTCGAGCGGCGCGCCCATGCGCGCCACCAGGGTCGCTACCAGCGCCTCGACCTGGGCCATGGCCGGCACCAGCGAGTCGAAGGGCGAGGCGGATTCCACCGGCGAACTGACGATCAGGTCGGCGTGTTCGCGCAGCGGCGAGGCGTAGATGTCGGTGAACAGCACCAGCCGCGCGCCACGGGCCTTGGCGGCCTGGGCGACGTGTTGGGCCTGGCTCTGGTAGCGGCGGTAGTCGAACAGCACCAGCAGGTCCTGGCGGCCGAGGTCGTAGAGCTGGTCGGGAAGCAGGCCACCGTCGTCGAGCAACCGGCAGTGCGGGCGCAGCAGGCGCAGGTGGGTCACCAGGTAGCCGGCGAGGAAGCGGCTGAAGCGGCCGCCGTGGCAATGCACGCGCAGGCGGCTGTCGAGCAGCCAGTCGGCGAGGCGCTGGATGTCGTCAGGGCGGGTCAGGCCGAGGGTCTGCTGCAGGCTCTGGCCGGCCTGGTCGAGGTAGCGCGCCCAGGTGTCGTCGCGGCCCATCCGCTCGCGGCGTTCGGCGAGCAGGGTGCGCGGCGAGCGCAGGCGATCGTCGACATCGGCCAGCAGGGCTTCCTGGAAGTCGCCGTAGCCGGCGAAACCGAGCTTCTTCACCAGGCGCATGATGGTCGGGTCGCTGACCCCGGCGTGCCGGGCCAGGCGCGTCATCGGCCCGAGACCGAGGCGCGGGTAGTCGTCGAGCAAGGCGCGCACCACCTTGCGCTCGGCGGGCGTCAGTTCGGTGGGCGGGGAAGCCAGGCGTTGTTTTAGTTCTTGCATGGGGCGTCCTCGAAGGAGGATCGATTTTGTAGTGAATTTTTCATTTTGTTCAATATGTGAAGGAATGTTTTTTTCACTACATCCACGTGAAGACTCCAGGTGCAGGGGAGCGGAAACGAAAAAGCCCGGTCGAAGACCGGGCTTTTCCCAGGGCGGTTACGCGGCGTGGCTCAGAAGGCCGGCACCACCGCACCTTTGTACTTCTCCTGGATGAATTGCTTCACCTCGGCGCTGTGCAGGGCCTTGGCCAGCTTCTGCATGGCGGCGCTGTCCTTGTTGTCCGGGCGCGCCACCAGGATGTTCACGTAGGGCGAATCGCTGCCCTCGATGGCCAGTGCGTCCTTGGTCGGGTTCAGCTTGGCTTCCAGGGCGTAGTTGGTGTTGATCAGCGCCAGGTCGACCTGGGTCAGCACGCGCGGCAGGGTCGCGGCTTCCAGTTCACGGATCTTGATGCTCTTCGGATTGTCGACGATGTCCTTCGGCGTGGCGGTGATGCTCTTGTTGTCCTTGAGCTTGATCACCCCGGCCTTGTCCAGCAGGAGCAGGGCGCGGCCGCCGTTGGTGGCGTCGTTGGGGATCACCACGGTGGCGCCGGAAGGCAGTTCGTCGAGTTTCTTGTACTTGCTCGAGTAGGCGCCCAGCGGCTCGATGTGCACGCCGGTGACGGCGACCAGGTCGGTGCCCTTGGCCTTGTTGAATTCGTCGAGGTACGGCTGGTGCTGGAAGAAGTTGGCGTCCAGGCGCTTTTCCGAGACCTGCACGTTCGGCTGCACGTAGTCGGTGAATTCCTTGATCTTCAGTTCCACCCCTTCCTTGGCCAGCAGGGGCTTGACCACGTCGAGGATCTCCGCGTGCGGCACCGGGGTCGCGGCGACGGTGAGGGTCTCGGCGGCCTGGGCGGTGCCGAGGCCGAGCGCCGCGACAGCGGAGAAAGCAGCAAGCAGTTTTTTCATCTTCAACTCCTTTCGAGGTGTTCCTGGCGGCTGTGGATAACCGCGGCGCTCAGGGTTTTGGGCTTGGCCGGCAAGCTTACTTGCGCGAGAAGTGCACCACCAGCTTGTCGCCCACGGTTTGCAGAATCTGGACGAGGATCAGCAGCATCACCACGGTGACCACCATCACATCGGTCTGGAAGCGCTGGTAGCCGAAGCGGATCGCCAGGTCGCCCAGCCCACCGGCGCCGACCACGCCGGCCATCGCCGTGTACGAGACCAGGGTGATGGCGGTGACGGTGATGGCGGCGATGATGCCCGGCCGGGCTTCCGGCAGCAGGGCGTTCCAGATGATCTGCCGGGTGCTGGCGCCCATCGCCTGGGTTGCCTCGATGATGCCCTTGTCGACCTCGCGCAGGGCGGTTTCCACCAGGCGCGCGAAGAACGGCGTGGCGCCTACCACCAGCGGCGGGATGGCCCCGGCGACGCCCAGCGAGGTGCCAGTGATCAGTACGGTCAGCGGGATCATCACGATCAGCAGGATGATGAACGGCAACGAACGGAGGATGTTCACCACCAGCGAGAGCAGGGTGTAGACCGCCTTCTGCTCGAACATCTGCCGCGGCCCGGTAAGAAACAGCAGGACGCCGAGGGGCAGGCCGAGGACCACCGTGAACAGCAGCGAACCGCCGAGCATCCAGAAGGTGTCGACGCTGGCCAGCCAGATTTCGTACCAGTCGATGTTGGCGAAGCTCATGGTTTCGAAGAAGTCCATCAGCGCAGTACCTCCACATGTACGTCAGCGGCGTTCAACTGGCTCATGGCGGCTTCCAGGTCACCGCCGACCAGGGCCAGGGTCAGCTGGCCGTAGGGCGTGTCCTTGATCCGGTCGATGCGTCCGGAAAGGATGCTGTAGTCGACCCCGTTCTGCCGCGCCACGGTGCCCAGCAGCGGGGCGTAGGTGGCTTCGCCGCGGAAGGTCAGGCGCAGGATCAGGCCCGGCACGTGGGCGAAGTCGTCGTGGCGCTCGTCTTCGTCGACCCGTTCGGCCTCGAAGACGAAGCGGCGGGTGGTCGGGTGCTGCGGGTGGAGGAAGACATCGGCGACAGCGCCCTGCTCGACGATGCTGCCGCCGTCCATGACCGCGACCTGGTCGCAGACGCGGCGGATCACGTCCATCTCGTGGGTGATGAGGACGATGGTCAGCTTCAGTTCGCGGTTGATTTCCGCCAGCAGTTGCAGGACCGAGGCGGTGGTCTGCGGATCGAGGGCGCTGGTGGCCTCGTCGCAGAGCAGGATGCTCGGCCGGCAGGCCAGGGCGCGGGCGATGCCGACGCGCTGCTTCTGCCCGCCGGATAGCTGTGCCGGGTACTTGCGCGCGTGGTCGGACAGGCCGACCCGCGCGAGCAGCTCCGCGACCCGTGCGTCGATCTCGGCGCGGCTGTGGCCGCCGGCCAGGCGCAGGGGCATCGCGATATTGTCGGCGACGGTCTTCGACGACAGCAGGTTGAAGTGCTGGAAGATCATCCCGACGCGCTGGCGGAAACGGCGCAGGCCTTCGGCGTCGAGGGCGGTGACGTCCTCGCCTTCGACCAGGATGCGCCCGCCGCTGGGTTCCTCGAGGCGGTTGATCAGGCGCAGCAGGGTGCTCTTGCCGGCGCCGGAATGGCCGATCAGGCCGAAAATCTGCCCGGCCTGGATGTTCAGGCGGGTCGGTTGCAGGGCGGGGATTTCCCGGCCGGCGACGCGATAGGTCTTGTGGACGTCGTGGAATTCGATCACTGGGCGAACCTTGTGGGTGCGGCGATGCGGTTACGGCTGGAGCACGGGCTTGGCAGGAAGCGGAGGTGGTCAGCTAAACCGAGCATTCTACCCTGCTTTCTTATGCGTTATTAATATTTGTTGGTGATGGAAAAACATAAAAAAGGAATAAGCATCTAGACCGCCGCTGCCCGCCGGGACGGGACTGGCGGCCTTCAGGCCTGCGGCGTGAGGATCAGCCGGGTCGGCTTGTCGGCTTGCACGACATGGCTGAGCTGCAGGTCGAAATCGGGCGCGAGTTTTTTCACCCGCACCAGCAACTGGTCGGAAATCAGCGGGTAATCGCTGTCGCGGCGCACTTCGATATGCACCTTGCAACGATAGGCGACGACATCCGCAGCCACCGCATCGAGCACCCCGCCGAGGCCGGCCTGGCCGGTGCCGTCGAGCATCGGCAGCGGCACCGCGCTGCTCGCCGCGTGCGGGTCGATCAGGCGTGGCGTGCCGGGGAGCGGCTTCAGCTCGCCGGCGGGCGGCGCCTGGATGATCTGCTGCATCTGCTGCCGGGCCGCCTCCTGCATGCGCCGGGCTTGTTCGGCACGGGCTGGGTCGACCTTGGCGCGGTTGATCGCGCCGTCCAGCCCGGCGGTCAGTGCCGGGGCCTTGGGCATCAGCCCGCGGGCGTGGCCGAGGGCGCTGGTGGCGGTGTTCAGGTCGCCCTGGCGCAGGGCGGTCTCGCCGCGTTGCATGTAGGCCTCGGCCAACTGGCGGCGGAACGCTTCGACGCGCTCGTCGCCTGCGGCGGCGCTGCGCAGGGCCAGCCATTGTTGCTCGGCCTGTTCGAGCCTGCCGGCGGCCAGGGTCCGTTGCAGTTCGGCGTAGGGATCGGCGGGCTGCGCCTGGGACGCGACCTGCGGCGCCGGTTGCGACGACGCGTTGCCCTGGCAGGCGCTGATCAGCAGCGCCGCGGCCAGGACCGATAGCAGGCGAAACAGGGGCGACATCATTCCTGCGGATTCTCGTTTGGTCAAAAAATGGCCAGATTCTACACCGTGCGGCGGGGCAGGACAAAACTCAGCAGGAACAGGCCGGCGGCGCTGACCACGATCGAGGGCCCGGCAGGGGTGTCCTTGAACCAGGACAGTGCCAGCCCGGCGCACACCGCGACCAGCCCCAGCAGGCTGGCGCCGATCGCCATCTGCTCGGGACTGCGGGCGTGACGCTGGGCGGCGGCGGCGGGGATGATCAGCAGCGAGGTGATCAGCAGCACGCCGACGATCTTCATCGCCACGGCGATGACGATGGCGATCAGCAGCATCAGCGCCAGGCGGATCGCGCCGACCGGCAGGCCTTCCACCTTCGCCAGTTCCTCGTGCACGGTGATCGCCAGCAGCGGCCGCCAGAGGAAGCAGATCAGCGCCAGGACCAGCGCGCTGCCGGCGATTATCCACAGCAGGTCGGTGGCGCTCACCGCCAGCAGGTCGCCGAACAGGTAGGCCATCAGGTCGACCCGCACTTCCTTCATGAAGCTCAGGGTCACCAGGCCCAGCGACAGGGTGCTGTGGGCGAGGATCCCCAGCAGGGTGTCGGCGGCCAGCGGCTGGCGCTGCTGCAGGGTCACCAGGAGCACGGCGAGCAGCACGCAGCCGACGGTTACCGCCAGGGTCGGGCTGACGTCGAGGAGAAAGCCCAGGGCCACGCCGAGCAGGGCGGCGTGGGACAGGGTGTCGCCGAAATAGGCCATCCGCCGCCAGACCACGAAGGAGCCCAGGGGGCCGGCCACCAGGGCCAGGGCGAGGCCGGCGAGGAGGGCGTTGAGCAGGAAGTCAGCCATGGTTGCAATCGGGGCCGTGTTTGTGGACAGGAGTGAAACGGGTGCCTGGAGGCAAGGCGCCGGGGCCGGCCCTGACCACCTCGCCGTGGAGGTCGTGGGCATGGTCGTGATGGTGGTGGTAGATCGCCAGGCTGCGCGCGTCCTGGCCGAACAGCTCGACGAAGGCCGGGTCGCCGCTGACCTGCTCGGGGTGCCCGGAGCAGCATACATGGCGGTTCAGGCAGACCACCTGGTCGGTGGCGCTCATCACCAGGTGCAGGTCGTGGGAGACCATCAGCACGCCGCAGCCGTAGCGGTCGCGCAGTTTGCCGATGAGCCGGTAGAGTTCGGCCTGGCCGGCGACGTCGACGCCTTGCACCGGCTCGTCGAGCACCAGCAGCTCGGGCTTGCGCAGCAGGGCGCGGGCCAGCAGCACGCGTTGCAACTCGCCGCCGGAAATGCTCTGCAACGGGCGCTCCAGCACGTGCGCTGCGCCGACCTCGCGCAACGCCGCCAGCGCCTGCTCGCGCCTCACCCCGGGCACCAGGCGCAGGAAGCGCAGCACGCTGAGCGGCAGGGTGGCGTCGACGTGGAGTTTCTGCGGCATGTAGCCGATGGTCAGCCTCGGCCGTCGCCAGACCTCGCCGACGTGCGGCTTGAGCAGGCCGAGCACGCTGCGTACCAGGGTGGTCTTGCCGGCGCCGTTGGGGCCGATCAGGGTGACGATCTGCCCGGGCTCGATGGCCAGGTCGACATCGCTCAGTACCGCCTGGCCATTGAAGGACACGCCGACCCGGGCCAGCCGCACCAGTGCCTTGTCCATCAGGCGTCCTTCCGGTCCCGGCAGGTGCCGCAGAGGCCGACCACCTCGACGGTCTGGCTTTCCACGGCGAAGCCGACGCTGGTGGCGCCGGCGACGATGGCCTGGCTGATGTCCGGTTGCTCCAGCTCGATGGCGGTGTGGCAGGCACGGCAGATCAGGAACTGGCCCTGGTGGCTGTGCTCCGGGTTGTTGCAGCCGACGAAGGCGTTGAGCGAGGCGATGCGGTGCACCAGGCCGTTCTCCTGGAGGAAATCCAGGGCCCGGTAGACGGTCGGCGGCGCGGCGCGACGACCATCGGTTTCGCTGAGCACCGCAAGGATGTCATAGGCCCCCAGCGGCTTGTGGCTCTGCCAGACCAGCTCCAGCACGCGCCGGCGCAATTCGGTCAGGCGCACGCCCAGGCGCGCGCACAGCGCATCGGCCTCGGCCAGCGCGGTGCTGACGCACTGGCTGTGGTCATGGGGCTGGCAGGCCAGCGGGGTCTTGGGCGCAATCTTGTACATGGGCTGCGACGCTCGAGGGTAGAGACGTTATTATATTACCCGCTTACCACCCTTTCATGTGAGTGCCGCCGTGTCCCTGCGCCCCCTTGCCCTGCTGTCCGCCTGCTTCGCCCTGTTCCTGCTGGCTTCGCCGGCGCGCGCCGAGGTCAGCGTGCTGACCAGCATCAAACCGCTGCAACTGGTCGCCGCGGCCATCCAGGACGGCGTCGGCCAGCCCGACGTGCTGCTGCCGCCGGGCGCCTCGCCGCACCAGTACGCCCTGCGTCCTTCCGACGTACGGCGCCTGCGCGAGGCGCAACTGTTCTACTGGGTCGGCTCGGACCTGGAGAACTTCCTGCCCAAGGTGCTCGCCGGTCGCCAGGGCGGCAGCGTGGCGGTGCAGGACCTGCCGGGGATGCACCTGCGCAAGTTCGTCAATTTCGAGGAAGAGGAGCATGCCGGGCACGACGAGCACGATCATGACCATCGCCCCGGCATGCTCGACGCCCATCTCTGGCTGTTGCCGGCCAACGCCCGGACCATCGCCGCGCGGATGGCCGAGGACCTGGCCCAGGCCGACCCGGCCAACGCCGGGCGCTACCGGGCCAACCTGAAGGCCTTCGAGGAGCGCCTCGGCGGGCTTGACGAGAAACTCCGCGAACGCCTGGGCAAGCTCGCCGGCAAGCCGTTCTTCGTCTTCCACGAGGCCTTCGACTATTTCGAGGAAGCCTATGGCCTGCGCCATACCGGGGTGTTCGCGGTATCCGCGGAAGTGCAGCCGGGCGCCCGCCATGTCGCCGCCATGCGCGCCCAGCTGAAGGCCGCCGGTCCGGCCTGCGTGTTCAGCGAGCCGCCGCTGCGCCCGCGCCTGGCCGATACCCTCAGCGAGGGCCTGCCGGTGCGCCTGGCCGAGCTGGACGACCTGGGCGTGAACGTGGCGGTGGATGCCAACGGCTACGAGAATCTCCTGAACAACCTGGCAGGCGAATTTGCCGGCTGTCTGGAAAAGCTCTGAAAACCCGTGACTGATGGCCGCGCCCTCTTGCGCGCGGCGTCCCGATGACTAAGGTTGTCTGTTGGTGCCTGACACAAGATATTGATTCCTGTCAGGTATGGACAACTAGATGTTGCGTACGGTGGCCGGCTTCGGACACCCCAACAACCATCGGGAGGTTAATCAGCGGATGGCCAAGACAGACGCACGCAGTCCCCGCACCGAACGCGGGACCATCGCCCTGCAGGACGCGTCGCAGGATATCTGGGACAAGAAGTACCGTCTCAAGAGCAAGGACGGCACGCCGGTGGATGCCAGCGTCGACGGTACCTGGCAACGCGTCGCCCGGGCCCTCGCCGATGTCGAGGACAAGGCCTCCCGCGAACACTGGTACGGGCGCTTCCTCTGGGCCCTGCGCAACGGCGCCATCCCGGCCGGGCGAATCATCTCCAACGCCGGCGCGCTGGGGCACAAGCCGGCCACCTCGACCATCAACTGCACGGTGTCCGGGACTATCCAGGACTCCATGGACGACATCCTGGAGAAAGTCCACGAGGCCGGCCTGACGCTCAAGGCCGGCTGCGGCATCGGCTATGAGTTCAGCACCCTGCGTCCGCGCGGCGCCTACGTTTCCGGTGCCGGCGCATACACCAGCGGGCCGCTGTCGTTCATGGACATCTACGACAAGATGTGCTTCACCGTCAGCTCCGCCGGCGGCCGCCGTGGGGCGCAGATGGGCACCTTCGACGTCAGCCACCCGGACGTCCGCGAATTCATCCGCGCCAAGCGCGAGGACGGGCGCTTGCGCCAGTTCAACCTGAGCCTGCTGATTACCGACCAGTTCATGCAGGCGGTGGAGCAGGACGCCGACTGGCCGCTGGTGTTCCCGGTGCACGTGAAGGAGCGCGACGAGATCGATCTCGACGACCCCAACGCGGTGGTCTGGCGCGAATGGCCGACCCAGGACAACTACGTCCAGCGCGCCGACGGACTGGTCGCCTGCAAGGTCTACGGCCAGGTCCGCGCCCGCCACCTGTGGGACATGATCATGGCCTCCACCTACGACTACGCCGAGCCCGGCTTCATCCTCATCGACCGGGTCAACGAGCTGAACAACAACTGGTGGTGCGAGGCGATCCGCGCCACCAACCCCTGTGGCGAGCAGCCGCTGCCGCCCTACGGCTCCTGCCTGCTCGGCTCGGTGAATCTCACCTGCTTCGTCGAGCAGCCGTTCGGCGACGAGGCGCGCTTCGACTGGGATCGCTTCCGCGAAGTGGTGCGGGTGTTCACCCGGATGCTCGACAACGTGGTGGAAATCAACGGCCTGCCGCTGCAACAGCAACGCCAGGAAATCCTTGGCAAGCGCCGGCATGGCATGGGTTTCCTCGGGCTGGGCTCGACCCTGACCCTGCTCAAGCTGCGCTACGGCAGCCCCGAGGCCTGCGTGTTCACCGAGGAAGTGGCGCGGGAAATGGCCCTGGTGGGCTGGGAAGTGGCCCTGGAACTGGCCAGGGAGAAGGGCCCGGCGCCGATCCTGGCGCAGGACTACGAAGTCACCGCGGAAATGCTTCGCAAGCGTCCGGAAATGGCCGCCGACGGCTACAAGGTCGGCGACCGTATCCGTGGCAGCGTGCTTCACGCCAAGTATTCGCGCTACATGCAGCGGGTCGCCGAACATGCTCCGGAACTGATCGAGGCGTTGGCGGAAACCGGCGCGCGCTTCACCCACCACAGCTCCATCGCGCCGACCGGGACCATCAGCCTGAGCCTGGCCAACAACGCCTCCAACGGTATCGAGCCGAGTTTCGCCCACCACTATTCGCGCAACCTGATCCGCGAAGGCCGCAAGACCAAGGAGAAGGTCGAGGTCTACAGCTACGAGCTGCTGGCCTACCGGACCCTGGTCAACGCCCAGGCCCTGCCGGACAGCGACGACCCGGCGCGACGCCTGCCGGACTACTTCATCACCGCCGACAGTGTCACCCCGGCGCAGCACGTGGACATCCAGGCGGCGGCGCAGAAGTGGGTCGATTCGTCGATCTCCAAGACCGCCAACGTGCCCACCGACTATCCGTTCGAGGACTTCAAGGACATCTACCGCTACGCCTGGCACCAGGGACTCAAGGGCTGCACCACCTTCCGTTTCAATCCCGAGGCGTTCCAGGGCGTGCTGGTCAAGGAGTCCGACCTGGAGAAGACCCGCTACCGCTTCGAGCTGGAGGACGGCAGCGTGGTGGAGTTCAAGGGCAACGAGCAGGTCGAGTACGACGGCGAGATCCACACCGCCGCCAACCTCTTCGACGCCTTGAAAGAAGGCTATTACGGCAAGTACTGAGGCCGGGGGAATCGATATGTCAGCAGTCAAGATCACGCAGAAGATCAAGGGCTTCAAGGTCGTCAACGAAGCCGAGGAACAAGCCCTGGCCGCCGCTGCCGAAGCCGCGTCGGTGGTGCAGATGGACGAGACCCTGGAGCGCCCGGACACCCTGATCGGCGCCACCTACAAGATCAAGTCGCCGCTGTTCGAGCACGCGCTCTACGTGACCATCAACGACATGGTCCTCAATGCCGGCACGGCGCACGAGCAGCGGCGCCCCTTCGAGATCTTCATCAACTCGAAGAACATGGATCATTTCCAGTGGATCGTGGCACTTACCCGCATCATGTCTGCGGTTTTCCGCAAGGGGGGTGATTGCACCTTCCTCGTCGAGGAGCTCAAGGCGGTATTCGACCCGCGCGGCGGCTACCTGAAGAAGGGGGGCATCTACATGCCTTCCATCGTCGCCGAGATCGGCGGCGTGCTGGAGCGCCACCTGACCGCCATCGGCCTGTTGCGCGGCCCCGAGCTGGACGAGGAACAGCGCCTGTTCCTCGCGGAAAAGCGCGCCGCCTACGAGGCCGCCCAGGGCACCAGCAAGGTCGAGCCGGGCGAAGGCTTCCCCGCCGGCGCGCAACTGTGCGGCAAGTGCAACACCATGGCGGTGGTACAAATGGACGGCTGCGCCACCTGCCTCAACTGCGGCCACTCGAAATGTGGGTGAGCACTTGAAAAACGCATGCGTTTTTCAATGCGAACGACCGGCCAGGATGGCCGGGCCGGGGGTGGGCTGAACGACGAAGCCTCGACAGGATGTCAACTCGGCCTCACCCAAGACGCCAAACCGCATGCGTTTTGAAGGGCGAACGACCGGCCAGGATGGCCGGGCCGGGGGGTGGCTGAACGACGAAGCCTCGACAGGATGTCGGCTCGGCCTCACCCCAAGACGCCGAACCGCATGCGTTTTTCAATGCGAACGACCGGCCAGGATGGCCGGGCCGGGGGTGGGCTGAACGACGAAGCCTCGACAGGATGTCAACTCGGCCTCACCCGAGACGCCGAACCGCATGCGTTTTTCAATGCGAACGACCGGCCAGGATGGCCGGGCCGGGGGTGGGCTGAACGACGAAGCCTCGACAGGATGTCAACTCGGCCTCACCCAAGACGCCAAACCGCATGCGTTTTGAAGGGCGAACGACCGGCCAGGATGGCCGGGCCGGGGGAGGGCTGGACGACGAAGCCTCGACAGGATGTCAGCTCGGTCTCACCCAGGACGCCGAAGCGCATGCGTTTCGAAAGGTGGGCGAGGGAGTGCAGCACGCTCCCCCGCTGCCTTCCTACAACGCAAACGGCAAATGAATCTCCACCTTCTGCCGTTGTGCCAGACGCATCTGGAATTCCGTCGGATCATGGATCAGCACGTCCTGCCCGGCGAACGCCTCGGCGGCGATCAGCCGCGACAGCCAGAAACGCACGCAGGCGACCCGCAGCAGGGCCGGCCAGTGCTCGGCTTCCAGCGCGGTGAACGGCCGGCGGTTGGCGTAGGCGCCGAGCAGGGCGCGGGCGCGGGCCGGGTCCAGGCTGCCGTCGGCGGTGGAGCACCAGTCGTTGAGAGCGATCGCCAGGTCGTAGAGCATCCAGCCGGAGCAGGCGTTGTAGAAGTCGATCAGGCCGGTCAGGTGCGGGCCGTCGAACAGCACGTTGTCGCGGAACAGGTCGGCGTGCAGGTTGGCGCGCGGCAGCGCCGGACGTTCGGCATGCAGCGCGGCGATTTCCGCCAGGGCCGGGGCGAGCAGGGCCTGGGCGGGTTCCGCCAGGCGCGGGGCGAGGCTTGCGCCTTGCTCCAGCATCCAGGCCAGGCCGCGGTCGCTGGGGCGCTCGATGATGCGTTCGCGGGTGGCGGCGTGCAGGTGGCCGAGCAGGTCGCCGACCTCCTGACAGTGATGGGCGTTCGGCTGCCGTTCGTGGCGGCCGGCCAGGCGCGGCTGCAGCAGCGCCGGCTTGCCTTCGAGGCGGCGCAGCGCCTCGCCGTCGCGGGTGCGCAGGGCGTAGGGTACCGGCAGGCCGTCCTCGTGGAGCACGTCGAGCAGTTCGATGAAGAACGGCAGGTCCTGCACCGGACCGCGCTCGACCAGGGTCAGGACGAACTCGCCGCGCTCCAGGCTGACGAAGAAATTGCTGTTCTCGGAACCTTCGGCGATGCCGCGGAAGTCCCGCAGGCGGCCCAGCTCGTAGGGGGCGAGGAAGGCTTCCAGGGTCGGACGTTCAAGTGGGGTGAACACCGACATGTCAGTGCGGCCTCGCCAGGTTGGAAATGCACATCACCAGCTGAAGATCTCCCATTGTGGAATCAGCTTGTCCGGCTGGTCGGAGCGGATGAAGTTGCCATCGCTGCCGTCGGCGCGGACCAGGAAATAGGGTTTGCCATGCTTGGGAACCACCTTGATGGCGTAGAGGAAACCATTGACGCGGTATTCCTGGATGGTCTTGTCGCCCTCCTGGCGGATGGTTACGTCGGGCTCGCCGGAGGGCGCATCGTCGTCCGCCGCCAGCGCGACGAGCGGGGCGAACGCCAGCAGTCCGGCGAGCATCAAGCGGTTCAGCGTACGCATGGTAACCTTGCTCCTTTATCGAATCGTCCAGGGTTCATTCTACACGCCCTGGTCTCCGGAAAAGGTTGATTCCCCTCATGAGCCAAGCGCCCCTCGTCCTGGTGGACGGTTCCTCGTACCTGTACCGCGCCTTCCATGCCCTGCCGCCGCTGACCACCTCGACCGGCAAGCCCACCGGCGCGGTGAAGGGCGTGCTGAACATGCTCCTGAGCCTGCGCAAGCAGTATCCGGACAGCCCGTTCGCGGTGGTCTTCGACGCCAAGGGCCCGACCTTCCGCGACGAACTGTTCGCCGAGTACAAGGCCAACCGGCCATCGATGCCCGACGACCTGCGGGTCCAGGTCGAGCCGCTGCATGCCAGCGTCCGCGCCCTCGGCCTGCCGCTGCTGTGCGTGGAAGGGGTCGAGGCCGACGACGTGATCGGCACCCTGGCGCGCAGCAGTGCCGCGGCCGACCGCCCGGTGGTGATCTCCACCGGCGACAAGGACATGGCGCAACTGGTCGACGGGCACATTACGCTGGTCAACACCATGACCGGTAGCCGCCTCGACGTGGATGGCGTGAAAGAGAAATTCGGCGTCGGTCCCGAGCTGATCATCGATTTCCTCGCCCTGATGGGCGACAAGGTCGATAACATTCCCGGCGTCCCCGGGGTCGGCGAAAAGACCGCGCTGGGCCTGCTGACCGGCGTCGGCGGCGGGCTGGAGGTGCTCTACGCGAGCCTGGACAAGGTACCCGAGCTGCCGATCCGCGGCGCCAAGGGCCTGCCGGCGAAACTGGAGGAGAACCGCGAGCAGGCGTTCCTTTCCTACCAATTGGCGACCATCAAGACCGATGTCGAACTCGACGTGCAGCTCGACCAGCTGTATCCCGGCGAACCGCAGCGCGAGGCGCTGATCGCCCTGTACCGCGAGCTGGAATTCAAGAACTGGCTCGATGACCTGCTGCGCGAGGCCAAGGAGGCCGGCGAGAGCGGCGAGGCGGAGACGCCGATCCAGGCCGAGGTCGACTACGACGTGGTGCTCGACCAGGCCGGTTTCGACGCCTGGCTGAAGAAGCTCGAGCAGGCCGAGCTGATCGCCTTCGATACCGAGACCACCAGCATCGACGCCCAGCAGGCGCAGGTGGTCGGCGTATCCTTCGCGGTGAAGGAGGGCGAGGCCGCCTACGTGCCGCTGGCCCACAGCTACATGGGCGTTCCCGACCAACTGGAGCGTGACGCGGTGCTGCGCGCGTTGAAACCGCTGCTGGAGGATCCGCAGAAGCTCAAGGTCGGCCAGCACGCCAAGTACGACATCAATGTCCTGGCCAATGCCAGCACGCCCATCGCGATGCAGGGCGTGGCCTACGACACCATGCTCGAGTCCTATGTGCTGGACTCCACCGCCACCCGCCACGACATGGACAGCCTGGCCCTGAAGTACCTCGGCCACAGCACCATCCGTTTCGAGGACATCGCCGGCAAGGGCGCCAAGCAACTGACCTTCGACCAGATCGCCATCGAACAGGCCGGGCCCTACGCCGCGGAGGACGCCGACGTCACCCTGCGCCTGCACCAGGCTCTGTGGCAGAAGCTGGAAGCCATTCCTTCCCTGGCCCGGGTCCTGACCGATATCGAGATGCCGCTGGTGCCGGTGCTGGCGCGGATCGAGCGCAACGGCGCGCTGGTCGACGCCAACCTGCTGGGCATCCAGAGCCGCGAGCTGGGCGAGAAGATGGTCGCCCTGGAGCGCCAGGCCTATGACCTGGCCGGGCAGGAGTTCAACCTCGGCTCGCCCAAGCAGCTTGGCGCGATCCTCTACGACAAGCTCGGCCTGCCGGTGCTGAGCAAGACCGCCACCGGCCAGCCGTCCACCGCCGAGGCGGTGCTCGCCGAACTGGCCGAGCAGGACTTCGAGCTGCCCAAGGTGATCATGCAGTACCGCTCCATGAGCAAGCTCAAGAGTACCTACACCGACCGCCTGCCGGAGCAGATCAACCCGCGCACCGGGCGCATCCATACCTCCTACCATCAGGCGGTGGCGGCTACCGGGCGGTTGTCGTCGAGCGATCCGAACCTGCAGAACATCCCGATCCGCACCGCCGAGGGCCGGCGCATCCGCCAGGCGTTCATCGCGCCGCAGGGCTACAAGCTGCTGGCGGCCGACTACTCGCAGATCGAACTGCGGATCATGGCCCACCTGGCCAAGGACGAAGGCCTGCTGGACGCCTTCCGCCACGATCTGGACGTACACCGCGCCACCGCGGCGGAAGTCTTCGGCGTGCCGCTGGAAGACGTCAGCGGCGACCAGCGACGCAGCGCCAAGGCGATCAACTTCGGGCTGATCTACGGCATGAGCGCCTTCGGCCTGGCCAAGCAGATCGGCGTCGAGCGCAAGGAAGCCCAGGCCTACATCGATCGTTACTTCGCCCGCTACCCCGGGGTGCTGGCGTACATGGAGCGGACCCGCGCGCAGGCCGCCGAGCAGGGCTTCGTCGAGACCCTGTTCGGCCGCCGCCTGTACCTGCCGGAAATCCATTCGAAGAACGGCGCCATGCGCAAGGCCGCGGAGCGGACGGCGATCAACGCGCCGATGCAGGGCACTGCGGCGGACATCATGAAGCGCGCCATGGTCTCTGTGGATAACTGGCTGCGGGAAAGCGGCCTGGATGCCCGGGTAATCCTCCAGGTGCACGACGAATTGGTGCTGGAGGTACGCGAGGACCTGGTCGGGCAGGTGCGCGAGGGGATTCGCCCGCTGATGAGCGGGGCGGCGTCCCTGGACGTACCGCTGGTGGTCGAGGCGGGCATCGGTTCGAACTGGGACGAAGCCCACTGATGAACGGTTGTGGGGCCCGTATGGCGGGCCTTGCGAGCAGGTCCGGAGTGCCTGGGGTGGATGCCGTGGAAAAGTTTTTCGCGGCGCGCTGAACTTTCCCGTTTTGCCGACAGTCAGAACACACGAATGGCTGATTGAGCCCTTCGATGCTCCTTTGCAGTGTTTAGTGTTGGCAGATTCCTGGACCCCGCCCTAGCGGTCCGGACTTGAACCCCGAACTTCCCCCTCCCCATACGAAGCTCGGGGTTTTTTTTGCCTGGAATTCAGGCTTCCCCGACCGGCTCTTCGTCCTCGTCCAGCAAGCCCAGCCATTGCGCCAGGACCATTTGCGCCTCGTCGACACCCTGGCGCTTGGGCGCGGAGAACAGCTGCAGGCTGGCGACATCGCCCCAGCCCTGCTGGACTTCGCGGCGCACCTTGAGCAGGGCGTTCTTCGCCGCGCCGAAGGCCAGCTTGTCGGCCTTGGTCATCAGCACATGGATCGGCAGCTGGCTGGCCTGGGCCCAGTCCAGCATGAGGCGGTCGAAGTCGGTCAGCGGATGGCGGATGTCCATCATCAGGAACACCCCGGCCAGGCTTTCGCGGCTGCTCAGATAGGCTTCCAGATGGCGTTGCCAGTGCTGCTTGAGCGGGATCGGCACCTTGGCGTAGCCGTAGCCGGGCAGGTCGACCAGCCGCCGCGACTCGTCCAGGCTGAAGAAGTTGAGCAACTGGGTGCGGCCGGGGGTCTTCGAGGTACGTGCCAGGTTGGCGTGGGTGAGGGTGTTCAGCGCGCTCGACTTGCCGGCGTTGGAGCGTCCGGCGAAAGCGACTTCCAGGCCCTCGTCGGGTGGGCACTGGTCGACCTGGGCGGCGCTGATGAGAAAGCTGGCCTTCTGGCACAGGCCGACGATGGGGTTCTTCTCTGACATGGGTTATCCACAGGGGTGCGACTCGGTGTCGCGGGGGCTGTTTCGTTTCCGTTTCGGTATCGGAAGTATATAATGCCGCGGATTTTGTGTGCGCTTTATCCCCCAGGGTCGAGCGCGCGCGGGAACGGACAGAGCATTTTTCCGCGCGGTAGAACGCGGGCGTTCCCCCTGATGAGGACGATCATGAAGAAACTGCTGCTCGCAGCGACAGTCGTTGCGGCGGCCGTTACGGCGCAGGCGGCGCAGGACCCGGAAGCAGTGTTCAACCGGACCTGTGGCGCGTGTCACGACGGCCAGCTGCCGACGGCGCCGAAAAAGGGCGACCATGCCGCCTGGGAGCCGCGGCTGGCCAAGGGCATGCCGACCCTGGTCCAGCATGTGACCAACGGATTCAACGCCATGCCGCCGCGCGGCCTGTGCACCGACTGCAGTGCCGAAGACTACCAGGCAACCATCCAGTGGATGGTGAAGAAGTAGCCGAAGCCCACTATCTTTCACCCTTAGCCGTAATTGGATTAGCTGATGAACAAACTTCTCGTGAGTCTGCTGTTGACCCTGGGTCTGACCGGCCTTGCCCATGCCGCTGGCGATGCCGCCGCGGGCCAGGCCAAAGCCGCGGTATGCGGCGCCTGCCACGGTGCGGATGGCAACAGCCCGGCGCCGAACTTCCCGAAACTGGCCGGCCAGGGCGAGCGTTACCTGCTCAAGCAGATGCATGACATCAAGGACGGCAAGCGTACCGTGCTGGAAATGACCGGCCTGCTGACCAACCTCAGCGACCAGGACCTGGCCGACATCGCCGCCTACTTCGCCAGCCAGAAGATGAGCGTCGGCATGGCCGATCCGAACCTGGTGGCCCAGGGTGAAGCGCTGTTCCGCGGCGGCAAGATCGCCGAGGGCATGCCGGCCTGCACCGGCTGCCATTCCCCGAGCGGCGTCGGCATCGCCACCGCCGGCTTCCCGCACCTGGGCGGCCAGCACGCGACCTACGTGGCCAAGCAGCTGACCGACTTCCGCGAAGGCACCCGTACCAACGACGGCGACACCAAGATCATGCAGTCCATCGCCGCCAAGCTGTCGAACAAGGACATCGCCGCGATTTCCAGCTACATCCAGGGTCTGCACTGATCGCTGCGTAGCCTGGCAAAAAAAGATGTATGAAAAAGGGTGGCCTCGGCTGCCCTTTTTTGCATCCGCCATCGCTACAATGCCGGAACCCGTTACCGGTCGTCCGGGTCGAAACCCGGCCGGAGAGCGGCACAGACCTCGCCTAGGAGTGAACGATGCGTAACCTGATTCTCAGCGCCATGCTGGCCATGGTCAGCCTGTTCGGCATGACTGCCCAGGCCGACGAATATACCGCCGGCAAGGAATACACCGAACTCAGCAGCCCGGTGCCGGTGTCGCAGCCCGGCAAGATCGAAGTGGTGGAGCTGTTCTGGTACGGCTGCCCGCATTGCTATGCGTTCGAGCCGACCATCGTGCCATGGAGCGAGAAGCTGCCGGCCGACGTGCATTTCGTCCGCCTGCCGGCCCTGTTCGGCGGTATCTGGAACGTCCATGGGCAGATGTTCCTGACCCTGGAAAGCATGGGCGTCGAGCATGACGTGCACAATGCCGTGTTCGAGGCGATCCACAAGGAGCACAAGAAGCTCGCCACCCCGGAAGAAATGGCCGACTTCCTGGCCGGCAAGGGCGTGGACAAGGAGAAGTTCCTGAGCACCTATAATTCCTTCGCCATCAAGGGCCAGATGGAAAAGGCCAAGAAGCTGGCGATGGCCTACCAGGTCACCGGCGTACCGACCATGGTGGTTAATGGCAAGTACCGCTTCGACATCGGCTCCGCCGGTGGTCCGGAGGAAACCCTCAAGCTGGCCGACTACCTGATCGAGAAAGAGCGCGCAGCGGCCAAGAAGTAAGCAAGGTGATCCGGCATGTTGCGCCGCTGGCAGCGTGAACCTCGGGTCGCAGGCAGCTGCGACCCGCGAGTGAACCCCTCCTGTGACGACTCGCGGGAGTTGCCCGGCGACGGCCGTCTGCGCCTGCTGAGCTTCAACATCCAGGTCGGCATCAGCACCGAGCGCTACCGCCACTACCTGACCCGCGGCTGGCAGCACCTGCTGCCCCACGCGGGCCGCGCGACCAACCTCAAGCGCATCGGCGAGCTGCTCGCCGACTACGATCTGGTCGCCCTCCAGGAAGCCGACGGCGGCAGCCTGCGTTCCGGCTACGTCAACCAGGTCGAGCACCTGGCCCAGCTCGGCGCCTTCCCCTACTGGTACCAGCAGCTCAACCGCAACCTCGGGCGCATCGCCCAGCACAGCAACGGCCTGCTCAGCCGCTGGCGGCCGAGCCTGCTGGAAGACCACCCCTTGCCCGGCCCGCCGGGGCGCGGCGCGATCTTCGTGCGTTTCGGCGACGGGCCCGACGCGCTGGTGGTGGTGATGATGCACCTGGCCCTCGGCGCGCGCACCCGCACCCGCCAGCTCGCCTACATTCGCGAGCTGATCGGCGACTACCGCCACCAGGTGCTGATGGGCGACATGAACACCCATGCCGTCGACCTCCTGGAAAACTCGCCGCTGCGCGATCTCGGTCTGATGGCGCCGCAGGTCGAGGCGACCTTCCCCAGCTGGCGGCCGCAACGCAACCTCGACCACATCCTGCTCAGTTCCGACCTCGCGCTGGAGCGGGTCGATGTGCTCGACCAGCCGATCTCCGACCACCTGCCGGTGTCGGTCGAGATCCGTCTGCCGGACAACCTGCGCGACAGGGCCCTGGTCGTGAGCGACAGCGCCGGGAGCGCGTCATGAGTCGCGACGACGCCCAGCGCTGGAAAGACAAGTACCTGGAGAACATCGAGCAGCAGGAGCGCCTGCAGCGCCGCTGGGATGCGCGCATCGACCTGCTGCGTCGCGGCCTGGTGCGCAGCAGCCTGGCGGCCGAAGGCAGCGACAAGGCGGTCGACCTGTGCATGAAGGAGCTGCGCGAGATCATCCGCCGCGACGACATGGACGCCGGCCTGGCCGGCCTGATTCCCCGCCTGGAGAAGGCCGTGCTCGACTCCGAGCAACGTCGCCAGCAACGCACCCAGCAGAACATCGACGCCCTCGGCGAGCTTGCCCAGCAACTGCTGGCCCTCGACCTGCCGCGGGAGCTGCGCAAGCCGCTCAAGCAGTTCGCCCGCGATATCGAGGAGCGTGCCCGGCAGTCGCGCGAGATACCCATCCTGCTCGGCGAACTGAGCCGGTTGCAGCGCCAGGTCCTGGCCGAGCGCAAGGGCGGCGACGGCGACGACAGCCGGCCGGGTCTGCTGCAGCGCCTGTTCGGCGGCAAGGAGGCGGAAACCGCCGTGGCGCGGGCGAACCCAGCGCTACCCATGGCGTCGGCGGTCGCGCCAACCACCGGGCCCGCGCCTGTCGCTCAGCCTTTGCCGGTCGGCGCCGGTAGCCCGCGCGGCGAGGTGGAGGCCAGCGTCCCGGCAGGGTTATCCACAGATCCGGAGAGCGTCGCCGCGGCGCCTCCGGCGCGACGTGGCGCGCTGGCCGCGCGCGGCGAGTCGAACCAGATCCGGCTGGAAGAGCCGCGGCCGATCTGGCTGGATAGCCTGCCCCTGCCAGGGGGCCTGGTTTTCCGCGAAACGCCCGGGGAGCCCTCGGTGGAGCAGGAGCTGGACATCGAGCCGGAAGAGCCGGGCGAGCCTGTGAATAACCTCGCCGAGGCGACGGCCGACGAGACCTACGCGCTGCCCCCGCCGATGCCCGAACCCGGCTACAGCGCGGTGGCGCCGCATATCGAGGCGAGCCTGCTGCGCCTGCTCGACGGCCTGTCCCTGCCGAGCAGCCACCAGCCCCAGGCCGAGGCGCTGCGGGTACGCATAGACGGCAGCCTGAACTGGTACGAACTGGTGCCGGTGCTGGACGACCTGGCGGTGCTGGTGCTGTCCCTGGCCGACAGCGGCCAGCGCGACTTCGAGGAATACCTGCGGCAGCTCAACGAGCGCCTGGAAAGCTTCCTTGGCCACCTGGGCGATGCCCACGCCGGCTACACCGGCGTGCTGGACAACGCGCGCGGCTTCGACCAGACACTGCGCGAGCAGGTCAGCGGCCTCCAGGCCAGCGTGCAGCAGGCGACCGACCTGGACAGCCTCAAGCTGGCGGTGGACAGCCGGCTCAACGGCCTGCTCGCCTCCATGGACGAACACCAGCGCGAACAGGCCGAACACGAGCAGGAAGTCTCCGGCCGCCTGCAGGCGCTGATGGAACGGGTCAACAGCATGGAGCAGGATGCCAAGGCGTTCCACACCCACCTGGAAGACCAGCGACAGAAGGCCCTGACCGACCCGCTGACCGGCCTGCCCAACCGCGCCGCGCTCAGCGAGCGCCTGGAGCAGGAAGTGGCGCGCCGGCGCCGGGACGGCGGCGAGCTGCTGCTGGCGGTGCTGGACATCGACCACTTCAAGCGGATCAACGATGATTTTGGCCACCTGGCCGGTGACAAGGTGTTGAAGATCATCGCCGGCGAGTTGCGCAAACGGTTGCGCCAGGCCGATTTCATCGCCCGCTTCGGTGGCGAGGAGTTCGTCGTCCTGCTTCCGGCCACGCCGCTGGACGCCGGCCGGCAATTGCTCGAGCGGCTGCGCGCGGCGATCGCCGCCTGCCCCTTCCACTTCAAGGGCGAGCCCCTGAGCATCACCTGTTCCGCGGGGATAACCGCCTTCGTCGGCAACGAGGCTGGCGAGGCGGCGTTCGAACGTGCCGACCAGGCGCTGTATCGTGCCAAGCGCGCCGGCAGGGACCGCCTGGAAGTCGCCTGAAGCACGACCGGCGCACATTCCGGCGCCCGAGGCCGGCTGCGCCTGCAGTTCGCTCCCGCGCCCGGTAGAATGGCAGGCCATACCGTTCTGGAAACAGCCATGGATATGTTCGGCGTCGCCGTCCTGATCTTTCTGGTCACCGACCCCTTCGGCAACATCGCCGTGTTCCTCGCCGCGCTGAAAGGCGTCGCGCCCGGGCGCCGCCTGCGCGTGGCGTTCCGCGAGCTGGCCTTCGCCCTGGGCCTGCTGCTGCTCTTCCTCACTCTCGGCGAGCACATCCTCAGCGGTCTTGGGCTGTCCCGCGAGGCGACCGGAATCGCCGGCGGGATCATCCTGTTCGTGATCGCCATGCGCCTGATCTTCCCGTCTCCCCAGGGCCTGCTCGGCGAGGTGCCCGACGGCGAGCCGCTGCTGGTGCCGCTGGCGACGCCGGCGGTGGCCGGCCCTTCGGCGCTGGCGATGCTGATCACCCTGCGTACCACCTTCGACGGGCCGCTGTGGGAGCTCTACCTGGCGGTGATCCTGGCCTGGGCCGCCACCGCCCTGATCCTGCTGCAGGCGGCGTTCCTCCAGCGTTTCCTCGGCCCGCGCGGGCTGACCGCCATCGAGCGCCTGGCCGGAATGCTGCTGATCATGCTCAGCGTCGATATGCTCCTGGACAACCTGCGCAGCGTGTTGCACATCGCCGCCTGACGGCGCTGCCTATTCATTCGGAGTCATCATGCGTTCGTTCATTTTCCTGGTTTTCACCCTGGCGCTGCTGGCCGGCTGCTCCAGCGGCCCGCGCCTGAACACCGACTACACCTCGGTGAACCAGGACAGCCGTGTCCAGTTCATCGTCCTGCACTACACCTCCACCGATCTGCCGCATTCGCTGGGCATCCTCACCCACGGCGGCGTCAGCGCGCACTATCTGATCGGCGACGACGAACCGGCCACCGTCTACCGCCTGGTGGACGAGAACCGTCGCGCCTGGCACGCCGGGGTCAGCGAATGGCAGGGGCGGACCTGGCTGAACGCCACCTCGATCGGCATCGAGATCGTCAACCAGGGCTATCGCGATACTTCTCAGGGGCGGGTCTGGTATCCGTTCAGCGAGGCGCAGGTCCAGGCGCTGATCCCCCTGCTGAAGGACATCGCCAAGCGCCATGGCATCACCCCGGACCGGATCATCGGGCACAGCGACATCGCGCCGGGGCGCAAGGTCGATCCGGGCCCGCTGTTCCCCTGGAAGCGCCTCGCCGACGCCGGCCTGGTGCCCTGGCCGAAGCCCGGCGAACTGGCGCGCCGCCTGGCCGAGCTGAACGGACAGTTGCCGGATGTCCGCTGGTTCCAGCAGCAGCTGGCGCGGCACGGCTACCTGGTGCCGCAGACCGGGGTGCTGGAACAGGATACCCGCGACGTCATCGGCGCCTTCCAGATGAAGTACCGGCCGGCCCGCTTCGATGGCCAGCCGGACCTGGAAACCGCCGCGCTGCTGCTGGCGGTTCCCGCTTCCTGAGGCCGCTGGAAAAGCCTGCCGGCAGCGCCCGCTACACCGGCAGCAGCATGTAGAAGCGCGCCCCCTGGCCTGGCTGCGAGCGGACCGCGATGCGCCCGCCGTGCAGCTGGATGATCTCCTTGCACAGCGCCAGACCCAGTCCGGCGCCGCCTTTCTTGCGGCCGACCTGGACGAACGGCTCGAAGATCCGGCCCTGCTGGCTGAAAGGGATGCCTTCGCCGTTGTCTTCCACCGCGATCAGCACGCGATCGCCCTGGCGCCGCGCCTGCAGGTGGATCTGCCCGCTTTCGCTGCTGTGGCGCAGGGCGTTTTCCAGCAGGTTGTCGATTACCCGTTCTATCTGCAGGCGATCGAGCTGCAGGTGCGGCAATTCCTCGCCCAGTTCCAGTTCCAGGGAAACCCGGCGCGCCTCGCCCTTGGGCACGAAGCGTTGCTGCGCCTGGGTGAGCAGGTCGACGAGGTCGCAGGTCGTCAGCTCGAGTTTCTGCATGCCGGTCTGGTAGCGCGAGAAGTTCAGCAGGTCGTTGATCAACAGGACCAGCCGCGACATTTCCTCGTCCACCGTCTGGATCAGGTCCGCTTCCCGCGACTCGGCGGGGAAGTCCAGGCGTTCGCGGAGCAGGCTGAAGGCCATCTGCATGCCGGTCACCGGGGTGCGCAGCTCATGCGAGGCGCGCAGGACGAATTCGCTGCGGACCCGCTCGAAGGCTCGCTGCTCGGTGACGTCACGCACCACCAGCACCGCGCCGACGCTGTGTCCGCCGGGGTGGGTAACCGGATACAGCGACCAGGCCAGCAGTCGCGACTCGCCGGCGACATCCACTTCCAGGTCGGGCATCGCCTCGTCCTGGACCTCGCCCTGCAGGGCCTTTTCCACAGCCTCGCGCAGACCTTCATCGCCGAGGATCTCGTCGATCCGCTTGCCGTGGGGGTCGTTGCTGACGAACAGCTGGCGGATCGCCACTGGGTTGGCGTGTTCGATGCGGCCCTGGTTGTCGAAGATCACCAGGCCATCGTCGATGCTGTCGAGCACCGCTTGCAGGCGCCGCTCGCCGGAAAGCATTTCCTCGACGCTGGTCCGCCGGTACTGCCGCAGGGCTTCGGCCATCAGGCCGAAACGGCGGGTCAGTTGGCCGACCTCGGCGAGGTTGGTCGTCGGCAGGGTCACGTCGAAGTCGCCTTTGCCGATCTTGTCCGCCGCGCGCGCCAGGGTCTCGATCGGCGCGCCGAAGCGGCGGGCGATGCTGTGGGCGGTGACGAAGCCGATCAGCAGAATGGCCACGCCCACCAGGCCGAGCAGGCCGGCGACCAGGTAGGCGCGATGGCGGGCATTGGTCTCGGCGGCGCTGATGCCGGAGAGGGCCAGTTGGTGCAGGTCCTGCAGGCGCAGGCGGAGGGTGTTGAAGGCTTCGCTGAAGTCGTCGCTGTCGTCCAGCGGTGCTTCGAGCAGGGGCTGGGTCTGCGCCTGCAACTGCCGGTAGGCGTCGCGGATGCCATCCAGCGCAGCCTGTTCAGCGCTGTCCACGGCATTCGAGCGCCCCTGTTCGAGAACCCGGCGGAAGTCGTTCTGCGAGCGTTCCAGGGCCTGGCTGTCGGGGCGCGTGCGAAGCAGGATGACCAACTGGTCGCCAAGCAGCTGGCGTAGTTGCTGGCTGGCCTCGATGGTCGTGTAGTGATGCGACATCCGTTGCTCCTGGGCCCGCCCGAGCTGCATCACGCTGAACAGCCCGAGCAGCAGGCCGAACAGCGAGACGGTGATCAGCGCGGAAATGCTGAGGAACAGCCGGGTCCGGAGTTTCATCGGCAACGGCATGTTCATAGGCCGTACTGCTTGCGCTTCCGGTACAGGGTCGAGGCGTCGATACCGAGGGTCTTGGCGGCCTGGTCGAGGGTGGCGCTGGAGGCCATCACCGCCGTTATATGGGCTTTCTCCAGGTCTTCCAGGCTCAGCGATTCACCGACTCGCGGAGCGCTGCTGGCCGATTGCGTGGCGCTGAAGCCGAGGTGGTCGAGGTCCACCAGCTCATGATTGCAGATGATGCTGGCGCGCTCGATCACGTTGCGCAGCTCGCGGACGTTGCCCGGCCAGGGATATTGCCGCATGGCCTCGCGGGCGGCCTCGCTGAAGCCTCGGGCGGGACGGCCATAGTCCTTGACGAAGCGGGCGAGGAAACGTTCGGCCAGGCCGAGGATGTCCTCGGCGCGTTCGCGCAGGGGCGGCAGGTTGAGGACGATGACATTGAGGCGGTAGAGCAGGTCCTCGCGGAACTGGCCCTGGGCGACCATCGCGCCGAGATCGCGGTTGGTCGCGGCGAGGATGCGCACGTCGGCGCGGCGGGTCACCGGGTCGCCGACGCGTTCGTATTCCTTGTCCTGGATGAAACGCAGCAGCTTGGGTTGCAGGGTCAGCGGGAAATCGCCGATCTCGTCGAGGAACAGGGTGCCGCCGTCGGCCTGGCTGACCCGGCCCAGGGTACTTTCGGTGGCCCCGGTGAAGGCGCCGCGGCTGTGGCCGAACAGTTCGCTTTCCATCAGTTCGGCGGTCAGCGACGGGCAGTTGATGGTGACCTGGGGTTTCTTCGCGCGCTTGCTCCAGGTATGGATGGCGCGCGCCAGCTCGCCCTTGCCGGAGCCGGACTCGCCGAGGATGAGGATATTGGCGTCGGTCGCCGCCACCTGGCGGGCGGTTTCCAGTACCGCGGCCATGGCCGGACTGTGCGACTCCAGGCCGTCACCCTGGCGGCGCATCTCGCCCTCCAGGGCTTCCAGGCGCGCGGTCAGCTGGCGCACCTCCAGTTGCTTGGCGGCGGCCAGGCGCAGCTGGTCGGGGCTGCAGGGCTTGACCAGGTAGTCCACCGCGCCAGCCTGCATGGCGTCGACCGCGGTATCCACCGCCGAATGTGCGGTGACGATAACCACGCGCATCCAGGGCGCCTGGACGCGCATCTGGGCGAGGACGTCGAGGCCGTTGTCCTCGCCCAAGCGCAGATCGAGGAAGCACAGGTCGAAGACCTGGCGCTGCAGCAGGGCCTCCGCTTGTGGCGCGCTGCTGGCGGTGGCCACGCTGTAGCCCTCGTCCTCCAGGCAGTAACGGAAAGTGCGCAGGATCGCCGATTCGTCATCGACCAGCAGGATGCGCCCCTGCTTTTCGGAAGTGGTTTCCATCGTTGCTTTTATCCTCCAGGGAACTCGCTGCCATACGGCCTCTGGGTTAGTCCGCGGAAAGCCCGTGCTAGTTGCAAGAGCGCCCCGCCACCCATCCGGGGCGGGCGGTGCCGACCCGCAAGCCGCTGGAGCGCCTGTTTCGATTTTCGGGCCGCATGCCGGATGGCATCGCCTGGCCCGCTCCCTGTACATGTGACAGCGTACCGCGTCGGTCGTGCAAAACGCCCGGAATAATTTGCGTCGTCGTGCAGGATGAACTGCGTCGACTACCGAAAGATATTTTCAACCCATTGAATTTAAAGGTTTTTTATTTTTTGAAAAGGCTGGCATGAGGCGTGCAAAGAGGAGGTACGGTCTCCCAGCAGAGAAATGGACAAAGGCCGGTTCGCTACCCCGCGGGCAATCTCCCGAGGCGGTACGACAGTTCCGAAGGCACACAGGAGAAAAACATCATGCTTAGTTGGGCAATCACCTTTCTGATCATCGCCATCATCGCCGCCGTCCTCGGGTTTGGTGGTATCGCGGGTGCAGCCACCGGAATCGCGAAGATCCTTTTCGTCCTGTTCCTGGTGCTCTTCGTGGTCTCGTTCTTCTTCGGACGCCGCCGCGGCTAGCCGGACGCCGAGGAGAAAGCGATGCGACTCATGCGCAACCTGATGAACGCACTGCTGCTCGGTGCCGCCGCCAGTTCGCTGGCGGTGGCGGCCGACAGGGATGGCGAATACCGTTTGAACGAACTGCAGAGCACCGACGCCGGGTATCGCAAGGCCTGGCAGAACCTGGTGGAAGACGAGAGCCGGCTGCCCGACTGGGTAATGAACCTTTCGGGGACCGCCACGCCGATGCGCGCGGTCGACGACCAGGGCGACAAGTATCTGGTCGGCGGGCTCTGCGAGAAGTCCGACTGCAAGGGCCAGCGCCTGCTGGTTGCCTTCGACTGGGACAAGAGCCACGCCTACGGACTCTACGTGCAGGTGCCCGAAGGCTTGCCGCAGGACAAGTCGCCGAGCAAGCACGCCAGCTTCCGCTGGCTGGGCAAGCCGGAGCCCGCGGTACAGAAGATTCTCGACGAACAACTCAAGGCCGATCCGAACTGGTACTGACTCGGGTCGGGCTTGCGTGACAACGCCCCGCTGGCAGCGGGGCATGGCCAGGGGACCGGGGTGCGCTGGATGAGGTCGATCCGGCGGGCTCCAGGGGTACAGGGAGTACCTCCTTCGGGGTCGGGCCAGGTGAAAACGCGCCGGAGGGGAGCGAACCGACGAGTCGCTCCTTTCCGGCGCGCTTCTATATATAGAAGGGCACGCCGTTCCGCCGCCCGGCGGAGCGGCGACCTCCGCGAGCATGCTCGGCGTACTTCCCTGATATCGATCAATGCCGACGACTGGCGAGGCCGTTTTACAATCGACCATCCGCGCATTCCGAAGCACCCTCCGGAAGGACTTCACCATACGGTTATCCACAGAAAGCCACTTATCCACAGCAGAGGGTGTCACCTCGGCGACGCCGCCGCGTCCCCGCGACCATCCATCGCAATCATGATGAGCGGGCTTCATCTTCCCAGGATGGACACCAGGCCCCGGGCCCGGCATGGAGTGCCTTCCGCTCCCTGTTCTTGAGTGAAAATCAAGGGCAATTTCCTGTGGGACGGATGTTTCATTAGTGATTTCTCATGCCGATTCGGCATGGGGCAGTCACTTACGGCATTAGACGGGGTAGGGGAGCGCATGAATCATTGCGCCCTTTCGCCTGTCGGGAGCGACTCTCCCGCTGGAGCGACTCCCGACTTCCACAAGAATTAAGGGTGACGAAACATGGGTAAAGCCAAGCTAAGCCTCGCCTGGCAGATCGTGATCGGTCTGGCACTCGGTATCGCCGTAGGCGCAGTGCTCAACCACTTCAGCGCCGAGAAGGCCTGGTGGATCGCCAACGTGCTGCAACCGGCCGGCGACATCTTCATCCGCCTGATCAAGATGATCGTGGTACCGATCGTGATCTCCTCGCTGGTGGTCGGCATCGCCGGCGTCGGCGACGCGAAGAAGCTTGGCCGCATCGGCCTGAAGACGATCATCTACTTCGAGATCGTCACCACCGTCGCCATCGTCGTCGGCCTGCTGCTGGCCAACCTGTTCCAGCCCGGCACCGGCATCGACATGAGCACCCTGGGTACCGTGGACATCTCCCAGTACCAGAAGACCACCCAGGAAGTGCAGCATGACCATGCCTTCATCGCGACCATCCTCAACCTGATCCCGTCCAACGTCTTCGCCGCCATCGCCCGTGGCGAGATGCTGCCGATCATCTTCTTCTCGGTGATGTTCGGCCTTGGCCTGTCGAGCCTGCCCAACGACCTGCGCGAGCCGCTGGTGAAGGTGTTCCAGGGCGTCTCCGAAACCATGTTCAAGGTCACCCACATGATCATGAAGTACGCCCCGATCGGCGTCTTCGCCCTGATCGCGGTGACCGTCGCCAACTTCGGCTTCGCCTCGCTGCTGCCGCTGGCCAAGCTGGTGATCCTGGTCTACGTCGCCATCGCCTTCTTCGCCCTGGTGGTGCTGGGCCTGATCGCGCGGATGTTCGGCTTCTCGATCATGCGCCTGATCCGCATCTTCAAGGACGATCTGGTCCTGGCCTATTCCACCGCCAGCTCGGAAACCGTGTTGCCGCGCATCATCGAGAAGATGGAAGCCTACGGCGCGCCGAAGGCGATCAGCAGCTTCGTGGTGCCTACCGGCTACTCCTTCAACCTCGACGGCTCGACCCTGTACCAGAGCATCGCGGCGATCTTCATCGCCCAGCTCTACGGCATCGACCTGTCCATCGGCCAGCAGATCATGCTGGTGCTGACCCTGATGGTGACCTCCAAGGGCATCGCCGGCGTACCGGGCGTGTCCTTCGTGGTGCTGCTCGCCACCCTGGGCAGCGTCGGCATCCCGCTGGAGGGCCTGGCCTTCATCGCCGGCGTCGACCGCATCATGGACATGGCGCGCACTGCCCTCAACGTGATCGGCAACGCCCTCGCGGTGCTGGTGATCTCCAAGTGGGAAGGCATGTACGACGCGGCCAAGGGCCAGCGCTACTGGGATTCGCTGCCGCACCTGCGTCAGGCGGTCGGCGAGGCCAAGGGCAAGCAGGCCACGATCGAGTAAGACGGACTTTGTCCAGCAGGCCCCGGCATCGTCCGGGGCCTCGTCGTTTCTGGCGCCGGCACCGCCTGCGCCGCTATCATCCGCGCAACGCGGGGGATTCTGAATGCTGAACGGCTTGTGGTTGGGTTTTTTCCTGGTGGCGGCGGCGAGCGCGTTGGCGCGCTGGTTGATCGGTGGCGACGCGACGGTGTTCGCGGCAATGGTGGAGAGCCTGTTCGCCATGGCCAAGCTGGCGGTCGAGGTGATGGTCCTGCTGTTCGGCACCCTGACGCTCTGGCTCGGCTTCCTGCGCATCGCCGAGAAGGCCGGGCTGGTGGAGCGCCTGGCGGTGCTGCTGGGGCCGCTGTTCCGCCGGCTGATGCCGGAAGTCCCGCCGGGGCATCCGGCGATCGGCCTGATCACCCTGAACTTCGCCGCCAATGGGCTGGGCCTGGACAACGCCGCCACGCCGATCGGCCTGAAGGCGATGAAGGCGTTGCAGGAGCTCAATCCCAGCAGCACCACGGCGAGCAACGCGCAGATCCTGTTCCTGGTGCTCAACGCCTCGTCGCTGACCCTGCTGCCGGTGACCATCTTCATGTACCGCGCGCAGCAGGGTGCGGCCGACCCGACCCTGGTGTTCCTGCCGATCCTCCTCGCCACCAGCGCCTCGACCCTGGCCGGCCTGCTGTCGGTGGCGCTGATGCAGCGCCTGCGCCTGTGGGACCCGGTGGTGCTGGCCTACCTGGTCCCCGGCGCGCTGTTGCTGGCCGGCTTCATGGCGCTGCTCGGCACCCTCTCGGCCAGCGCGCTGGCGCAACTGTCCTCGCTGCTGGGCAACCTGACGCTGTTCAGCCTGATCATCCTGTTCCTGGTCGTCGGTGCGCTGAAGAAGGTGCCGGTCTACGAGAGCTTCGTGGACGGTGCCAAGGAAGGCTTCGATGTCGCGAAGAACCTGCTGCCCTACCTGGTGGCGATGCTCTGCGCGGTCGGCGTGCTACGTGCCTCGGGGGCGCTGGAAGTGGTGCTCGACGGGGTCCGCTGGGCGGTGGAGGGAATGGGCTGGGACAGCCGCTTCGTCGAGGCGCTGCCCACCGCGCTGGTCAAGCCGTTTTCCGGCAGCGCGGCGCGGGCGATGCTGCTCGAGACCATGCAGACCCACGGTGTCGACAGCTTCCCGGCGCTGGTCGCCGCCACGGTGCAGGGCAGCACCGAGACCACCTTCTACGTGCTCGCCGTCTATTTCGGCTCGGTCGGCCTGCAGCGCGCCCGCCACGCGGTGGGCTGCGCGCTGGCCGCGGACCTGGCCGGGGTCGTCGCCTCGATCACGGTGTGCTACTGGTTCTTCGCCTGACGCCGCCAGGCTTCGGCGTCACTCGGTGACGTCGAAGCGCAGGCTGCCGATCATCTGCCCGGCCTCGGTGAGCACCTTCACCTGCCAGTGGCCGACCGGGTCGCCGGGGAAGTTCTGCTTGTGGGTCCAGGCCCGGTAGCCCTCCTTGCGGCCGCCGTGGATATCCAGGGCGATGCGGTCGAATTCCTTGCCGTTGAACATCCACACGTGATAGATGCGCTCGTCGAGGCCGCGCGGCGCATTGATCGCGGTGTAGGCGAACAGGCCCTGGCTGCGCAACTGGGCGGCGCCGACCTGCTCCAGGCTGTCGCCCGGGGTACGGTTCTGGTCGTCGAACTGGCTGCTCACCGCGACTTCGGTCAGCCACAGGGTCGCCGGCGGCACCCAGGCGCGGCCGAACCAGCCGGCCAGGCCCACCGCCAGGGTCAGGCCAAGCAACAGGATGCCGCGCCACCAGTGCTGCAGCGGGAAGGTCACCAGCAGGCTGGGGAAGGACAGCGCGACCGCGATGCCCAGGGATAGCCGGTAGCTTTCCGGCGTGGTCAGGTGCAGCAGGATTGGCAACGAGGTCAGCAGCACGGCGAACAGGGTCAGGGTGTGGTAGGCGAGGAACACCCAGCGACGTTGGGCCAGCCAGCGGTAGTAGAGCGGGTCGGTGATGGAGACCAGCGCGGCGGCTGCAAGCGTGCCGGTGAACAGCGCCTGACCGCTGTTCCAGGTGGTGGTGATGAGGAAGAACGGCAGGACGAAGAACAGGCTTTCCTGGTGGATCAGCTGGGTGGCGTAGCGCAGCAGCGGCGCCGGGATTTCCCAGCCGAAGCGGCGGGCGAAGGTTTCCCGCAGCAGGTTCTCGAGGATCAACCAGACCCAACTGACCAGCATGATGATCGCCAGGACCTGGGCGAAGCCCTTCTGCCGGTCGACCATGATGAAGCTGAACACCCCCGAGCAGAAACCGAACAGGGCGATGGTGCGTGGATAGCGGGCCATCAGGCCGGTGACCAGGGAGATCAGTCGCTCCAGGCGGGCTTTCCAGGACATAGGGAAACGGGAAGACATGGTGGAAAGAAATTACCTGACAGAGAGGAAAATTCTACGGCAGTAGCGTCGGGCCGGCGAACCGCAGAACGCGGGCTTGGTACTGGCGCGGGTCGGGAAATGAAGCAGATAAGTAATTTCATACATCTCTTTCGGAAAAATCCCATTAGATAAGCGTTCGAGTTCAAGGAGCATCGGAAATATCCAATTGCCGAGCTGACTGCTTCCATGAGTGCTTGTCTATCCAAGCTCACCAGACGTTCCCTTTTTGCCGTCGCCCTTCTGCCCGTGTCCGCCCGCGCGGGGCTGATGGATGTTTGCGTACCCGTGGGCTCGTCCAGCGTGCAGGTGGCATTTCCCGGACCGATCACGGTGCAGCGCGACGCGCCGGCAGGTACCGTCCTGGCGACCAGGGAAGTTCCCACCGCCATGGAGTGCGCCAACCTGTACTACCCGACCGGGAGCAAGGCGGTGTATTTCAAGTGGGGTTCCAACCCTTCGATCCAGTCTTTCTCCGCCCCAGGATATTCCGTGTACCCGACAGGGGTGGCGGGTGTGGGCCTGTACTGGGGTACCAGGAATCATGAGTCGGTGACCTACAACATGAGCGTCGGTTCGCTGAACGACGAGAGCTCCCTCCTCGAGGTACCGTTCCCCTATCTGTTGGGCTCGCGCACCTATCCCTTCACCCAGGTCTTCAAGCTGATCAAGACCGGGCCTGTCAGCGGCGGGACCTTCAGCTTTCCCAGTTTCAAGGTGATGACACGTCCGGTCTCGCTGCAGGGGGACTTCTACAAGAAGGACCTCTTCACCTTCAGTTTTTCGCCGGTCCAGGTGGTCGGCTCGTCCTGCGAGTTGAAGAACAGCGGCAAGACCGTCGACCTTGGCCAGGTCGAGGCCAGTGGTTTCAAGGGGCCGGGCACCACGCTGGGGGCCAGGGCGTTCGCCCTCGAACTCAAATGCACGCCGGGCGCCAGGATGAACCTGACTCTCGACAAGACCTTCCAGAACACCAGCTACGTGGGCACTATCAACCTGGTCAGCACTTCGAGCGCCAGCGGAGTGGGTATCCAGGTCCTCGATGCGGCCAACGGGCAACCCATCCCGTTGGGACAGGCGCATGCCATGGGCGTGGCCGCCAGTGGCGACACCTTGCTGGCGCTGGTGGCCCGCTACATCCAGACCGGCCAGCGGGTCGTTCCCGGCAAGGCGCAGGCGATCCTGAGCTTCACCCTCAGCTACAACTGAATCGCGGGGGGCACCGTGCACCGGATTGCGTACCGAAGCTTTCAGCCAGCTTTCAAAAGGCCTCTATCTGGCACCTTCCAGCCGATTTCTGTTGTTTCCTCGAGGTTTTTACACATATGGTTACAACTCGGTCGATGGATGACGTACCCGCCTGCGTGGCCATCGACGCCGCCATGGACCGCTTCCCCGTGTCTGCCTGAGTGTGTGTCCCATGGCCTCGAATAAATCCAAAGGCGTCGCCATTTTCCGTGTGGTCAGTGGCAACTTCCTCGAGATGTACGACTTCATGGTGTATGGCTTCTACGCCACCGCCATCGCCAAGACCTTCTTTCCCGGCGACAACCCGTTCGCCTCCCTGATGCTGGCCCTCGCCACCTTCGGCGCCGGCTTCCTGATGCGGCCGCTGGGGGCGATCCTCCTCGGCGCCTACATCGATCGCCACGGACGTCGTCGGGGCCTGATCATCACCCTCGGCCTGATGGCCATGGGCACCCTGCTGATCGCCTTCGTCCCCGGATATTCCACGCTGGGCGTGGCGGCGCCGCTGCTGGTGCTGTTCGGCCGCCTGCTGCAGGGCTTTTCCGCCGGTGTCGAGCTGGGCGGCGTGTCGGTCTATCTGTCAGAAATCGCCACGCCTGGACGCAAGGGCTTCTTCGTCAGCTGGCAATCGGCCAGCCAGCAGGTGGCGGTGGTCTTCGCCGGCCTGCTCGGCGTGCTCCTCAACCAGTGGCTGAGTCCGCAGGACATGGGCGAGTGGGGTTGGCGCGTGCCGTTCCTCATCGGCTGCCTGATCGTCCCGGCGCTGTTCGTCATCCGCCGCTCGCTGGAGGAGACCCCGGAGTTCGAGGCGCGTACCCACCGGCCGTCGTTGCCGCAGGTGCTGCGCTCGATCGGGCAGAACCTCGGCCTGGTCCTGGCCGGCATGGCGATGGTGGTGATGACCACCGTGTCGTTCTACCTGATCACCGCCTATACCCCGACCTTCGGCAAGAACGAACTGCATCTGTCGGACCTCGACAGCCTGCTGGTGACCATGTGCATCGGCCTGTCCAATTTCATCTGGCTGCCGGTGATGGGAGCCTTCTCCGACCGTGTGGGGCGCAAGCCCCTGCTGCTGGGAGCGTCCATCCTGGCGATGCTGACCGCCTACCCGGCGCTGTCCTGGCTGGTAAGCGAGCCGAGTTTCGCCGGCCTGCTCGGCGTCGAGCTGTGGCTGTCGTTCCTCTATAGCAGCTACAACGGCGCGATGGTGGTGGCGCTCACCGAGGTGATGCCGGCGGAGGTGCGCACCACCGGCTTCTCCCTGGCCTACAGCCTGGCCACCGCGACCTTCGGTGGCTTCACCCCGGCTGCCTGCACCTGGCTGATCCACGTCCTGGACAACCGCGCGGCACCGGGCATCTGGCTGAGCGGCGCGGCATTGCTCGGGCTGCTCGCCACCCTGGTGCTGTTCCGCCGGCGCGGCAAGCAGATCGCCGAGGCCGAGCTGGCCAACGCCTGAGGCATCCGGTCGCACGCCGTGCGTCGGCTCCCGCGGGAGCCGCGCCGGCGGCGTTGATGTCGATCAACCGGTGTCGCGCCAAACCGCGTAGACAGGAAGTCAGTAGCCGTACCGACTTTCTTCTACGGAGATCGCATCATGTCCAATGTACAAAATGCCAGCCGGTCTTCTGCGTTCGCGGCGGTGGAGGGCGACCACTGGGTCGAGTCCCTCGACGATGGCCGCCACGTGCTGATCCGTCCCCTGCGCGAGGAGGACCGGGAGCGTGAACGCCAGTTCATCAACCGGCTGTCCCCGGCGACCCGCCACTTCCGCTTCCTCGGCGAGATCAAGGAAGCCAGTCCGGCGCTGCTCGACCAGTTGATGGATATCGACTACCAGCAGAGCATGGCCTTCGTCGCCCTGGTGCACGAGGACGGCGAGCTGCGCGAGGTCGGCATCAGCCGCTACGCCGCCTGCTGCGAGGAAGGGCAGTGCGAATGCGCGGTGACCATCGCCGACGATTACCAGGGCCTCGGGCTGGACGCCGTGCTGATGCGCCACCTGATCGATGTGGCGCGGCGCAACGGCTTCCGCCAGATGTACTCGGTGGATTCGGCGGCCAACCGGGCGATGCGCGATCTCTGCTGCGCATTGGGCTTCGTCGGCCAGCGCGATCCGGACGACTCGACCCAGGTCATCCACCGCCTGGCCTTGTAGCGCGCTCAGGCGCGCCGGCGGCGCAGGCCGAACCAGAGCAGGCCGCTGGCCAGCAGGCCGGCGGCGAGCAGCAGCGGATAGAGCATGTCGTCGTCGAACAGCGGCTTTTCGATGCGCAGGTAGCCCTCGCCGTCGAACAGCCGTTGCGCCAGCGTGTCCACCTGTTGTTTCCGGACCTTGGCCAGGCGTCGCTCCTCGTCGGGGAAATGGCCTTCCTCGTAGTCGGCCAGCGAGCCCCAGTAATAGTCAGCCAGCGCCGCGTTGCCCTGGGTGCTCCAGGCCAGCCTGGCGCGCTCGGCGTATTGCACCCGCTTGAAACGCCCCGGGTCCAGGCCATGCTGGCGGATGCCGTCGAGCAGTTCGCGCAGGGCGGCCTCGGTGGCCGGCAGGTCGCCGCGCTCGACATCCGCGTCGAGGCTGAAGAAGCCCTGGTTGGCGAACACCTGGCGATCGGTCGACGGCCCGTAGGTGAGTCCGCGACGGACGCGCAGGTCGGCGTACAGCGCGTCGTTCATATAGGCCTGGAGCAGGACCATGGCGTCCGGGTCGGCGTCGTCCGGCTCGGGGAAGATCCAGTGCAGCATCGCGCCTTCGCCGAACAGCCGGGTGAGCAGGGTGCGCCTGGCCTCGGCGTGGCCGTTGGCCGCTGGCAGCTCACGACGCTCGGGGACCTCCTGGTCCTGCAGGGCGCCGAAGGTGCGGGTCAGGTAGGCCGGCAGGCGCGGGTCGAGATCGCCGACCATGATCAGGGTCATGTTGCCCGGCACGTACCAGTCGCTGCGCAACCGCTCCAGCTGCTCGGCGCTGAGCGGCGCCAGCGGCGCGCGCTGGGAGCAGGCCAGGCCCAGCTCCACCGCCAGCTGGTCCATGGCGCCGCGGCCGAGGTTCTCGCGGTCGAGCCAACGTTGCAGGTGCGAGTAATGGCCGCCGCCCTCGCGCTCGATCACCCGCTTGGCGGCGGCGATGCGCGGTTCGTCCAGTTCGGTGCGGGTGATGGTGTCCAGCAGCAGGTCAAGGACCTGGCGCTGGGTAGCGGCCGGCGCCTCGATGACGAAGGTGGTGTCGCCCTCGCTGGTGTAGGCGTTCCACTGGCCGCCCAGGGCTTGCATGCGGGCCTCCAGGTCGGCCTCGTCGCCGCCGTCCAGGCCGCTGAAGAACAGGTGCTCGAGCAGGTGCGGCAGCTGCTTTTCACGGCACGAGAAGTCGGCGAAGCCGACCCCCACCACCAGCCGGATCGAGACGTGCCGGCGCTGCTCGGTGGGCTTGAGCAGCACGCCCATGCCGTTTTCCAGCTGGAAGGCTTCGACCTCGCTGCGCTGGTCGGCATACGACCAGGGGCAGAGCAGACAGAACAGCAGCAGGGTGGACAACGAACGCATGGGCCGGGCCTGGAACCGAAAATACCGAGAATAGCGGATGCTTCATGACGAACCTACCCGCAGAACGGCTAATGTCGCGAGCGGCGCGGCTCCGCCGGTTCCTTCGCGAGCGCCGGTTCGGCCAGGGCCGACGAAGTCATGTCGTCGACCTCGTCGGCCCAGTCGTCGTCCGTCTCGCGGCTGCGCTCGTCGGCGGCGCTGTGTGGCGCGTCGGGATTGTCCAGCACGGCGTAGGCGATGGCGCAGAACAGCGAGTTGAGGCGCTTCATGTCGCTGATCAGGTCCAGGTGCAGGGAGCTGGTCTCGATACTCTGCACCACCTGCTGGTGCAGGCGGTCCACGTGGGCATGGGCATAGCGCCGCTCCTGCAGGCGGAAGCGCTGCTTGGCCCGGCGCAGGCGCTTGGCGCTGTCGAGGTCGCCATTGAGGAACACCGAGAGACCCAGGCGCAGGTTGGCGATCAACTGCTGGTACAGGGTGCCGATCTCCTCCAGGCCGGTGTCGGAGAAGGAGCGGCTGCGCGAGGTCTTCTTGTCCTGCACGGCGGCGAGCATGTGCTCGATGATATCCCCGGCCTGCTCCAGGTTGATCGCCAGCTCGATGATTTCCGCCCAGCGCCGGCTGTCGCGCTCCGACAGGTCCTCGCGCGGCATCCGCGCCAGGTACAGCTTGATCGCGGTATAGAGGGCGTCGACGTCATCGTCGAGCTTGCGAATGTTCTTGCCCAGCAGCGGGTCGCCGCCGCGGATGATCTGCATCAGGTCATTGAGCATCTGCTCGACGATGTCGCCCATGCGCAGGGTCTCGCGCACTGCGTTGGCCAACGCCAGGCTCGGTGTGTCGAGGGCGGCGGGGTCGAGGTGGCGGGGCCGGGCGACGTCGTCGGGCTGCGCGCGGTCGGGCATCACCCGGGTGCAGAAGCTGGCCATGGCGTTGGTCAGCGGCAGGCAGGCCAGGCAGCGGGCGGCGTTGTAGAGTACGTGGAAGGCGATCACCAGTTCGGCAGTGCTGAACTGCCAGTGGTCCATCCAGTCCGCCAGCGGGCCCACCAGCGGCAGCACCAGCAGGCAACCGGCGATCTTGAACAGCAGGCTGCCGAGGGCCACCCGGCGTCCGGCGGCGTTCTGCGCGGTGGCGCTGAGCATGGCCAGGATGCCGCTGCCGAGGTTGGCGCCGACCACCAGGCACAGCGCGACCTTCAGCGAGATCACCTTGGACGCGGCGAGGGTCGCGGTGAGCAGCACGGCGGCGAGGCTGGAATAGGAAATCATGGCGAACAGCGCGCCGGTCAGCGCATCGAGCATGATGTCGCCGGTCAGGCTGGAGAACAGTACCTTGACGCCCTTGGCCTGGGTCATCGGCTCGGCGGCGGCGACGATCAGCTGCAACGCCAGGATGATCAGGCCCAGGCCGATGAACACCCGGCCGAGCTGGCCAAGGCGGGTCTGCTTGCGGCTGAGGAAGAAGATCACGCCGAAGAAGATCAGCAACGGCGACAGCCAGGACAGGTCGAGGGTCAGCACCCGCGCCATGAGGGCGGTGCCGACGTCGGCGCCGAGCATGATCGCCAGCGCCGGGGCCAGCGCCATCAGGCCCTGGGCGACGAAGGAGGTGGCCAGCAGGGCGGTGGCGTTGCTGCTCTGCACCAGGGCGGTGACGCCGATCCCGGCGGCGAACGCCAGCGGGCGCCTTTCCACGCTGCGACTGAGGATGCGCCGCAGGTCGGCACCGTAGACCCGGAGAATACCGCTGCGCACGATATGCGTGCCCCATACCAGCAGGGCGACGGCGGAGAGCAGGTCGAGCAGTTTCAGCATGGCGTGGCCCCCTGGCACTTCGACGAATGGCCAACCTCGCGCCAGGTTCCGTACGGCAGGCACCTGTGCCCGGCGTCCTTTCCCGGACCCGGAGGGCGCCGACGGCCACGGTGGAACGACAGCGTTCAGGCATTTTGTAACACGAACGTCATATTTGGACCGGTGTCTCCCGCGGGAGTTCGTCCCGATGGCCTGAACGCCGGGGCGCTTTCCCTCCAGTTAAGCGTGCGCGCCGGGGAGCGGCGAGGATTTTTCGCCGCGACCGGGCGTCCGCCCGATGCGCACGTTTGCGCCACAGGCCATGGAATTGGCCGACAGGAAAGGTATCCTTTGCGCCTTTTAAAAAGCCCCGGTCTAGAGGGATGCAGAGGAGTGGTGCGGATGCGATTTGCGGGGATCAGTGGCTGCCTCTCGGCAGCGGTGTTGGCGCTGGGGCTGGGAGCGGCGACGGAGGCACGGGCCGATGCGCTGGGCGACGGTCTGGAGCAGGCGCACATTCGCAAGGCGACCTTCGCCGCGCCGGTCTGGGAAGGCTACACCAACGCCGACGGCAGCGGCCTGTACTGGGACCTGTTGAAACAGGTCTACGCGCCCTATGGCCTCGACCTGAAGTTCATGAACATGCCCTGGAACCGGGCCAACAAGCTGATGACCGCGGGCTCGATGGTCGACGGCGTGCCCGGTGAGATACCGGGGGTGGAAGGCAAGCTGTACGCCCAGCTGCCGATCGATATCGAGTACCACGGCGTGATGCATGCGGCGAAGACGCCGTTCTCCGGCCGCGCCAGCCTGACCGGCAAGCGCGTCGGCTGGCGCCACAGCTACAACCTGATCCCGGTCGAGCAGCGCGACTTCACCCTGGTCGAATGCATCCGCCCGGAGCGCTGCACCGAGCAGCTGGAGGCCGGCGAGCTGGACTTCTTCCTCGACGAGCCGGACGAGCTGCAGGTGCAGCGCAGCGAAGCGCGCCTGGCAGCGGATGCCTATCCCATCGCGCAACTGCCACCGGGCAAGGAGTCCTTCATGACCTTCGCCGACAGTGCCAGCGGACGCCTGCTGCGCGAGGTCTATGACGCGCGGGTGCGGCAGATGGCCGAATCCGGCGAGCTGCGCACTCTCTACCAGCGCTGGAACAGCGAGATGCCGGGGGCCGTGCAGGCGCTCTCCGGTCAGTGACGCGCCCCGCGTTTCCGCTGCGCGGCCCTGATGGGGGTTGCGCAGCGGGAATGAAACACCTAGGATTCGCCTTTCATTTCCCGCTCACGCACCGCAAAGGAGGTTACATCGATGATTCAGTTCTCTACCCTTTGCAGGCTGCGCCTGGCCTAACGGCCACCGAAACCTACCGCTCGACCCCCTGCAACGCTGAACGATTCCCGCCCTTGCCACCGCGCAAGTCTCCGGCGAGGGGTCATCGGCTGCCGCGGTCACCGCTCCCCAGGTTTTCACCTTTCCGTTAGACGCCCTTCGCCCATCCGCGAGTGCCCGCTCGGCTTCGGTCTGCCCCCCGGATCTACCGTTTCAATCACATGGATTGGATTATGGGCAACTACATCAAGCCTTTGTCCGCGGGCGTCACGCTGATCGCCTCGGACAGCACCTGGATCGAGGGCAAGGCGATCCAGCAACTGCAAACCACCGCCGCGCTGGACGGCATGCAGCGGGTCGTCGGCCTGCCGGACCTGCATCCCGGGCGCGGCTATCCGGTCGGCGCGGCGTTCTTCTCCGCCGGCCGCTTCTACCCGGCGCTGGTCGGCAACGACATCGGCTGCGGCATGGCGCTTTGGGAAACCGGGCTGGTTCCCGGAAAATTGTCGGCGGACAAGCTGGAGAAACGCCTGGGCAACCTCGACCTGCCGCTGGACGACTCCTGGCACGACTGCATCGAAGCCCTGGAGCTGCCGGCCCGCGAGCACTGGCGTGCGCTCGGCACGATCGGCGGCGGCAACCACTTCGCCGAACTGCAGCAGGTCGAGACGGTGTTCGACCGGGCCGCCCTGCATGCCCTCGGTCTCGACGCCGGGCGCCTGCAACTGCTGGTGCACAGCGGCTCGCGCGGCCTGGGCCAGGCGATCCTGCAGGAGCACGTCAGCCTGCACGGCCATGCCGGGCTGCCCGACGGCAGCCTGGAGGCCGCCGCCTACCTGGCGCGCCACGCCGAGGCGCTGCGCTTCGCCGAAGGCAACCGCCAGCTGATCGCCCGGCGCATTCTCGAACGCTTGCGCTGCGACGGCCTGGAACTGCTCGACGTCAACCACAACCTGGTGGCCCCGGCACAGGTCGACGGTGTCCACGGCTGGCTGCAGCGCAAGGGGGCCACTCCGGCCGACCAGGGCGCGGTGGTGATTCCCGGCTCGCGCGGCGACTACAGCTACCTGGTGGAGCCGCTGCCGAGCGCGCTCAGCCTGTTCTCCCTGGCCCACGGCGCGGGGCGCAAGTGGCAGCGTGGCGAGTGCCGCGAGCGTCTGTCGGCGCGCTTCAGCGTCGACCAGTTGGGTCGCACGCGACTGGGCAGCCGGGTGATCTGCGGCGACCGCCAGTTGATCTACGAGGAAGCGCCGGAAGCCTACAAGGGCATCGACTCGGTGGTCGGCGCGTTGCTCGAGGCCGGCCTGCTGCGCCTGGTCGCCCGCCTGAAGCCGGTGCTGACCTACAAGACCCGCGGGGAGTGCTGCCGATGATCCTGCTGCAACTCTCCGCGGCCCAGGGGCCGGCGGAATGCTGCCTGGCGGTGGCGAAGGCGTTCGAGCGGCTGTGCGTCGAGGCGGCGGCGGCCGGCGTCACGGTCGAGGTGCTCGAGGAGATGGCCGGCGAGCGTCCACGGACCTGGCGTTCGCTGCTCCTGGGGCTGCGCGGCACTGCCGCCGAAGCGCTCGCCGAGCGCTGGTGCGGCGGTATCCAGTGGATCTGTCCCAGCCCCTACCGGCCCCGGCATGCGCGCAAGAACTGGTTCATCGGCGCGCAGCGCTTCGCCGGGCCGCCGGCCAGCCTGGAAGGCGGGATCCGTTTCGAGACCCTGCGCTCTTCCGGCCCCGGTGGCCAGCACGTCAACACCACCGACTCGGCGGTGCGCGCCACTCACCTGGCCAGCGGCATCAGCGTCAGGGTCCGGAGCCAGCGCAGCCAGCATGCCAACAGGCGCCGGGCGATCCTGCTGATCGCCCGGCGCCTGGAGGAGCGAGCGAACAGTGCCAGCGACGCGCTACGCGCCGAGCGCCACCAGGCACATGCCCGGGTCAGCCGTGGCGAGGCTCGCAGGGTATTTCGCGGCGAGCGCTTCGAGCCTGCCTGAAGGGCTCAGTCGCCGAGCACTTCGCGGCGCAGCTTCACCGGCTCTTCGCCCCGCTTGCGCGCGGCGGCGCCGCGCATGCGGATGTTCAGCGCCTCCACGGCCAGGGAGAAGGCCATGGCGAAGTAGACGTAGCCCTTGGGTACGTGGACCTCGAAGGCTTCGGCGATCAGCACGGTGCCGACCACGATGAGGAACGACAGGGCGAGCATCTTCAGCGACGGGTGCTTGTCGATGAAGTCGCTGATGGCGCCGGCGCAGAGCATCATCACCAGTACCGCGACGATGATCGCCGCGACCATCACCGGCACGTGGGAGACCATGCCGACGGCGGTGATCACCGAGTCCAGGGAGAACACGATGTCGATGATCGCGATCTGGACTATGGTGCCGATGAAGCCGCCCGCCGAGCCTTTCGGCTGCTCGCCGCTCTCTTCCTCGCCCTCCAGGCCCTGATAGATCTCCGAACTGCTTTTCCAGAGCAGGAACAGTCCGCCGAAGAACAGGATCAGGTCGCGCCCGGAGATACCCTGGCCGAACAGGTGGAAGAGGTCGGCGGTCAGGCGCATCACCCAGGTGATCGACAGCAACAGCAGGATCCGCGTGACCATCGCCAGGGCCAGGCCGAAGAAGCGGGTGCGCGGCTGCAGGTGCTTCGGCATGCGCCCGACCAGGATCGAGATCATGATGATGTTGTCGATGCCGAGGACGATCTCCAGGGCGGCCAGGGTGAAGAACGCAATCCAGATTTCCGGGCTGGTCAGCCATTCCATGAAGCGGTCACTCGTCTCGGTCAGTCACTGAAAAGGGGGAACAGGCCCAGCAGCAGGGCCATGGCGAGGATCGCCAGGCACACCAGCACGGCCCATTTCAGGGTGAAGCGCTGGTGGTCGCCGAAGTCGATCTTGGCCAGGCCCACCAGCAGGTAGGTGGAGGGCACCAGCGGGCTGAGCAGATGCACGGGCTGGCCGACGATCGAGGCGCGGGCCATTTCCACCGGGGTGATGCCGTATTCGGCGGCGGCCTGGGTGAGGATCGGCAGCACGCCGTAGTAGAAGGCGTCGTTGGACATGAAGAAGGTGAACGGCATGCTCACCAGCGCGGTGATGGTCGCCAGGTACGGGCCCAGCGCCGGCGGGATCACCGCCAGCAGGCTCTTGGACATGGCGTCGACCATCCCGGTGCCGGAGAGGATGCCGGTGAACACCCCGGCGGCGAAGATCAGCGAGACCACCGCGAGGATGTTCTCGGCGTGTGCGCCGATGCGCTTCTTCTGTTCCTGGATGCACGGGTAGTTGACGATCATGGCGATGCCGAAGGCGATCATGAACAGCACCGGCATCGGCAGCAGGCCGGCGATCAGGGTCGCCATCAGGACCACGGTGAGGAGTGCGTTGAACCACAGCAGCCTGGGCCGGCGCGCCTCCGGGTACTGCGATACGCTGATCTCCGCCAGGTCCTCGTGGTCGGTGGGCAGGTGCAGCTCGCCGAGGCGGGCGCGCTCGCGCTTGCCGTAGATCCAGGCGATGGCGAAGATCGCCAGCAGCCCGGCGATCATCGCCGGGATCATCGGCACGAAGATGTCCGCCGGATCGACGTGCAGGGCACTGGCCGCGCGGGCAGTGGGACCGCCCCAGGGGGTCATGTTGAGCACGCCGCTGGAGAGCATGATCAGGCAGGCCATCACCAGCGGGCTCATGCCCAGGCGGCTGTACAGCGGCAGCACGGCGGCCACGCAGATCATGTAGGTGGTCGAGCCGTCGCCGTCGAGGGAGACGATCATCGCCAGCGCCGCGGTGCCCAGCGAGACCTTCAGCGGGTCGCCCTTGACCAGCCGGAGGATCTTGCGCACCGCCGGGTCGAACAGCCCGGAGTCGATCATGATGGCGAAATAGAGGATGGCGAACATCAGCATCACCCCGGTCGGCGCCAGGGTACGGATGCCGTCGAGCATCATCGGGCCGAGGCCGGCGGCGAAACCGCCGAGCAGGGCGAAGGCGATCGGGACCAGGATCAGCGCGATCAGCGCGGACAGGCGCTTGGTCATGATCAGGAACATGAAGGTCGCCACCATGGCGAAGGCGAGCAGGGTCAGCATGGGAACACTCCGGGAAGACGGCGGACGGGCGGCGTGCGATCAGCAGGCGGCGTGCGGTAGGCGTCGCGCGGACGGAGTGCGGCTGCGGGCATGTGCGGAACGGGGCATGGCAATCACCATTGTTGTTTTTGTACGGATAAGCGGGCGTCTCGCGGACGCGCCGTCGTGACCGGTCTTCTGCCGGTGGTGGGCGGATGCTACGGCGGGAAGCTTTCAGGCAGCTTTCGCTGGATAACGGCGGGAAACGTGCGGGTAATTCCGGATATGTGGCCGATCAGGGCTGCCAGGCGAGGAGCGCCGCGGCCAGTTGCAGGTCGCTGTAGCCGGCGTTTCCCGGGGACTGCCGCAGGACCCGCAGGGCCGCCTGGAGGTATGCGCCGCGGATCGCACCGTCGCTGGCGACGAAGCTGGCGGCGTCGTCCCGCGCCTGGACGAGCTTGTCGCCTTCGTCAGAACTGGACTCCTGTGCGCTGACGGTGGTGCCGATGAACGGGCCGACGGTGGTGAAGGCCGCCCAGAAGAAGGTGGCAGCGCCGGGTTCGTCGTCGAATTCGGGAACCACCTTGATGAAACCGAAGGTCGGTTGGCAGAACAGGCAGAGCGCAGTGAGGGCGGCGGCGACGCGTCCTGTCGTCATGGGCTTCCTTGCAGCACGAGGAGTACGCCGATCAGGGTGGCGCCGGCAAGCAGGGTTTGCAAGGTGATGATGCCCGCCATCAGGTGGCCGTCGCCGCCCAGTTGGCGGGTCAGCACATAGGCGGTGGGCGCCGTCGGCAGGGCGAAGAACAGCACCAGCACGGCGCTTTCCATGCTCGGCAGACCCAGCCCGCGGGCGATGACGAAGGCCAGCAGGGGCATCGCCAGCAGCCGCGCCGCGCAGTTCCAGCCAAGGGCCGCGACTTCGCCGCCGAGTTCCTGGGGTTTCAGCGCCGCGCCGACGCACAGCAGGCCCAGCGGCAGGCTGGCCACCGCCAGCAGGTTGAGCAGGCGGTCGCTGCCGCCGGGCAGGCCGACGCCGGCCAGGTTGACCAGGGCACCGGCCAGGCAGGCGAGGATCAGCGGGTTCTTCAGGATCGGCAGGAGCAAGCCGCGCAGGCTGATGCCGCGCTCGGCGGTCAGTGCCCAGACCGACATCACGTTCACCGTCGGCACCATCAACGCCAGCATCAGCGCGGCCAGGGTCAGGCCCGGCTTGCCGTACAGGCTGCCGACCGCGGCCAGGCCGAGGTAGGTGTTGAAGCGCAGCACACCCTGGGCGATGGCGCCGAAGCGCCCGGCGTCCCAGCCGCGCCAGCGCTTGCAGAGCAACAGGGCGAGCCAGGCGACGCCGAGCCCGAGCAGTACGGCCAGAGCCTGGCGGGCCAGGCCGGGGTCGTCCAGCGGCGCGGTCGCCAGGTTGCTGAACAGCAGCGCGGGAAACAGGATGAAGTAGTTCAGGCGTTCGGCGGCAGGCCAGAAGGCTTCGCCGGGAAAGTCCCAGCGGCGCAGGGCGTAACCGCCGACGATGAGGGCGAACAGCGGCCAGAGGGAGTAGAGCAGAGCGGTCACGGGCACCCCCGGATGGTGGAATCCGCCCATCTTGCGAGGAGGCTGCGGCGCAGGGCAAGTCCGGCTTATGCTGAACCTTCCCGTGCGGAGGATTCGTCATGTCCGAAACCCATGCCGGCGGCTGCCACTGCGGCCACCTGCGCTACGCCGTCGCCGCGCCGCTGGACGACGTTGCCCATTGCCATTGCTCGATCTGCCGGCGCACCACCGGCGGCATCGTCACCACCTGGGCCACGGTGCCGCGCGCGGCGTTCCGCTGGCTGGCGGGCGAACCGGCGGAGTACGCCTCGTCGGCCAGTTGCACGCGCTATTTCTGCCCGCGCTGCGGGGCCAACCTGGCGCTGCATACCCGGCTCAGCGTGGACACCCTGGACTTCACCGTGGCCAGCCTCGACCACCCGGAGCGTGCTCCCGCCAACCGGCATATCTGGCTCGGCAGCCGCTTGCCATGGCTACACCTGGACCCGCAGTTGCCCGGGGAGGACGGGGAGTTCATCGCCGCAGCGGACGACCCGTGAGCGAAGCCCGGAGTTGGCACCTGTAGGGCGAATAACGCAGAGCGTTATCCGCCATTTGCGAGGCGCCGGAAGATCGCCGGGGGCCATGCGTCCTGCAGGCGCCTCCCTCAGGGCAGCATCAGCCCGCCCGCCGCCTTGTGCAGCTCGCGCAGGTGCGCACCGATCTCCTTGATATTGGCCTCGTTGGCTTCCAGCTCGGCGCGCCGCTCGGGGTCGAGCAGGGCGCGGACCTCGCGGTCGAGGTCGTCGCTGAGCCGGCGCAGGCGCGCCTGGCGTTCGCGGGTCTGCTCTTCCAGGTGCTTCCACTCGGCGGCCTGCGGCAGGCCGTAGCCGCCCTCCAGGAGTTCCGCCGGACGACTGAGGAAGCCGCTGTCGTCGAGGATCTGCTGGAAGGTCTTGCCGGCCACTTCCAGGCGCTGGTCGCCGGCCGGCTTGTCCAGGTGGCCGAGGTACAGGCGCTTCAACTCGTCCTGGGCGAGCAGCAGCTGGCGCCGCAGCGAGGCCTGCTCGAGCAGCAGCAGCGCCGCGCTGGCGCGCAGGTCGGCCTTGGCGAACCAGGGCTGGCGCTCCCTGGCCGGCAGCGCCAGCCAGTCCTCGACCTTGTCCTGGGGGATGTGCAGGCGCTGCTTGAGCACGTCGAACATCGCCTGGTAGCGGTCGCGGAAGGAGTCGAAGCGGTAGCCCAGGCGCAGGGCTTCCTTGGGGTCGTCGAGCACGCTGGGATCGGCCAGCTTGCGGTTCTCCAGCATCTCAAGCACGCCGTAGGGGGTGATGCTGTCCAGGCTTTGCAGCGGTCGCCGGGGGATGCCGCTGCGCAGCAGCTTGAGGGTTTCCACCGCGCAGTTGTTGGAGATGAAGTAATACTGGCCATCGTAGCTCCAGTGACTCTGCGCGGCGCGCTCGACCAGGCTGGCGACCTCCTCGCGGTCCAGCTTCAGCGGCACCGAGGCGAGGCTGCGCAGCTCGACCTTGGTGTATTCCTCGATCACCTGCGACAGCGGCAGGACGAACAGGCGCGACGGATAGGCGCCGGTCAGGCCGTCCCAGCTGGACAATTGCAGGTCGCCGACGAAGGCGCGGTAGGACAGCACCAGGTGCTGGTCGAGGTCCAGCCGGCAGTCCGGCCCGCGCGGCCGGCCGGGGGCGCAGATCACCAGGCGGAGCATGGTGTGGCCCCAGCGGCTGACCAGGTTGTCGTTGGCCTCGGCCAGCAGGTAGTCGACCTCGTAGACCCGCTCGGGGTCGAGCTGGCCCAGCGGCTGCTGGCCGAAGTCGCGGCCGGCGTTGAGGTAGGCGAAGCTCTGCGCGCAGGCACTGTGTGGCGGCGCCCAGCCGAAGCGTTGCTGGTAGTAGCGGTAGAGCGCCGGGCGGCGGCAGGCATAGCTGGGATCGAGGAGGAAGTATTCCATGTTCACCGCGACGAACTCGCGCGGGTTGCTCAGCTCGTAGACGTCCGGGCTGCGCAGGACGAAGCCGTTGTGCGCCTCGCGCCGTCCGCGCTGGCCGGCGCGCTGCGGCCAGCCGGCGAGATCGAGCAGGCGCGGGTCGTCGGAGAGCGTGAAGCGGCGTCCGGCCTGCCCGCGGCAATCGCCGGGCTGGGCGATCCGACCGAGGGTTTCCTCCTGGCGCGTGCAGCGGCGGATCTCGCGTTTTTCCTCCGGCGACCACAGGCGCGCGCGATCGTAGACGTGGGTCAGCTCGTGCAGCAGGGTCGCCAACAGCTCGCGCCGCTCGGTGCCGTGCACGCGCCCGGTCTGGCGGCTGGCGGCGCTGCCGTCGGTGAGATCGGCCAGGTACCTGCGGTTCAGCGCGATGCGCTCAGGACCACGGGCCTGGCCCATGCCGTTGGCGGGCAGGTCGTCGCGCCATTCGACCGCGATCTCGCGGTCCAGGCGCTCGCGGAAGGCCGGCGGCAGCTTGTCCGCGGCTTCGTCCAGCAGACGCTGGCTGGCCTCGCGCTGCGTGGGATCCAGCCCAGGCGCGTCGAGCTTCAGGCGCAGGGCCGCCGTCGCGCTGCCGGCTCCGCAGAGGGCCAGCGCCAGCAGCCAGGCGCAGGCCTTCCTCACAGGGCGAGGATGGCTTCGGCGAGGACCTGGTCGGAGGCTTCACGGGCTTCCGGCAGATGGCTGCGCAGGGTCCGCATCGCGGCTTCCAGCTGGGCGCCGCGGATGGCGCCGTCGCTGGCGACGAAACTGGCGGCATCGTCGCGCGCCTCGGTGACCACTTTCATGTCGCGCACGGAGGTGGTGGTGTCCGAGGTGAAGTCGATGCTGCGGTCCAGGGCGCGGACGATGATGTTGCTGGTCGCGACCACCGAGCGGGCCTCCGCGGCGGTGGCGCAGAGCGCCAGCAGCAGGGCGGCGAACAGGGGGCTATGACGCATGGAGCTACGGCGCATGGAGGTTCTCCGGGACGGTGGTGATCGCCTATTGGGCAAGAATTGCTTCGGCCAGTTCCTGGTCGCTGGCCGCCAGTTCGGGGTGCGCGACGCGCAGCCAGCGTAGCGCCGCTTCCAGGCGCGCACCGCGAATGCTGCCATCGCTGGCGACGAAGCTGGCCGCATCGCCCCGGGCATCGCGTAACAATTTGTTCTCGAACGGCGTGCTGGTCAGCTTGCTGGTGACGTAAAGGGACTTCGCGGTGAACGCCGTCGTGGTATCGAAGGCGTGCGCAGCGGGCGCCAGCAGGCAACAGAAGAGCAACGAGAATCGGCAACGCATGGGGTTGTGCGGAACAGGACTGGAACAGCCACCAAGGCTAACGGAATGTGCGGCGCGGAGCCAGTGTGGCCGGTCGGCCGGGTCATCGCCGCAGCCGGGCGGCTGCGGCGGCGGGGCAGGTGGCTCAGATGGTGAGGATCGCCTGGGCCAGTTGCATGTCGTTGGCCGCCAGGCTCGGCAGCTTGCCACGGATGTGGCGCAGCGCGGCCTCCAGGTGCGAACCGCGGATGTCGCCCTGGCTGGCGACGAAGCTGGCGGCGTCGTCGCGCGCTTCGAGGACGATCTTGTCGTCGCGGAACGAGTTGGTGATGTCCGAAGTGGCGTTGGAAGTCATGCCGGTGGCGCGAACCAGGGTATCCGTGGTGACCACGAAGCTGCTGGCGAAGGCGCTGGAGGCGCAGGCGAGCAGGGCAGCGGCACCGATCAGGCGCAGACGTTTCATGTGAGTTGCTCCGAACGAAGTCAGCGTAGACGGCCGCATCCACGCGGCCGTGTCAACGCTGAGACTAACCAACTGTGCGCCACGTCACCAGCGGCTCAGCGCCAGAAAGGTTTCGAAACTTCTACGTAGCGTTCGCTCGGGCTGATCGCCAGGTCGGCGAGGTCGTGTTCGCTCATCTGTGCCAGCAGCCGGCGGGACCGGACGTTATGGCGCCATCTGAGCAGGCAATCGCGCCAGTGCGAGGCTGTCGGGGACGATATCGGATGCGCTTGCGAAGAGTATCCCATGGCCTGTTCCTCATCCGCAGGGAGAGAGTTGAGCATGAGCGCGTTGTCGGGTGGCGGGCAGGGACAGGCCACGGGCGTTTCAGCGGAACAGCCCGCTGTGTACGCCGACTGTTCCGCTCGGGAAGTTCGCAGCTGTTCCACATTTGCGCCCGATCGACAGCTAGCTCCCTATTTGCTCGGGTTTTTCGCGAATGAAGTGAAAGCTGGTGCTATTCCGCATTTTTCACGGCAAGATGACGCGATCTTTGAATCGCCGCAGCACCGTCTCCAGATGGGCGCCAGGCGGCTGCGACAATAACGACATAACAATGCAGAGAAGGACGGGGTAGCAGTACCTGCGCGGATTTATGGCGGAAACGATCATTCTCATCGGCTCCAAGATCGGTAGGGATAGCATCCTGTCATCCCTTGGCAAGCCGGAATACAGCTACTTCTTCCTCCTACAGGAATTCCTCCCGGCGCTACATGCCTTGGGGCGGGTGATCGAAGTGGCGTCCACGGCGGAAGTCGATCGCCTGTTCGACGATTATTCGAGCAAAGGGCACCCGGTGGTGTTCCTGAGCTTCAGTCCTCCCCATCAGACCCCGCTGGGGCTGCGTTGCCCGACTGTGCCGCTGTTCGCCTGGGAGTTCGACAGTCTGCCGAACGTGGCCTGGGAGGGCGAACCGCGCAACGACTGGCGCTATGTGTTCGAAAGAGTCGCCGGCGCGGTGGTGACCAGCCGCGAGGCCGCGCAGTTGGTCAGGGAGGTTTCGCCGCTGCCGGTGCTGGCATTGCCGGCGCCCGTCTGGGCACGCTTCGCCGACTCCGAGCCGAGCGAATTGACGCTGGCGGCAAGAGCCTTTTCCTTTGCCGGACAGGTTATCGACAGTCCGCTGCTGGGCCTGAGCGCCGATGGGCTGGTCAGGCGGCCGCCGGTCGTAGAAGCAGAAGAGGCGCCAGCAGAGGAACCCACCGGAGAGCAGGTGGCGTCGCCGCCGCCCCGCAATACGCGCTGGGCGCTGAGCTGCCGGTTGGCGGAGGCCTGGTGGAACGAGATTCGCGGCTGTTATGCGAAACCTGTCGTCGTCGCCGAACCGAACGTCGCGCCACCAGCGCCCATCCAGCATGTGCAGGTCGATGGCGTGGTATTCACCACGGTGTTGAATCCGGCCGACGGGCGCAAGAACTGGGTCGACCTGATCACCGCGTTTTGCTGGGCGTTCCGCGACGTTCCGGATGCCACATTGATCGTCAAGATGACTCACCACGACCTGGAATACTACCGGATAGTGTTGATCACGCTGCTCTCCCGTCTGGCTCCGTTCGCTTGCCGCGTGCTGGTGCTCCATGGCTTTCTCGAGGATCCGCAGTATCGCGAACTGATGGCAGCTACCACGTTCTACGTGAACGCTTCCAGCGGTGAAGGGCTGTGCCTGCCCCTCATGGAGTTCCTCTGCGCCGGCAGGCCGGCGATTGCGCCGCGGCATACCGCCATGGCCGATTACCTGAACGACGATATCGCGCTTCCGGTGGCCTGTGCCCCCGAGCCGACCTGCTGGCCCCACGATCCCACCGGAATGCTGGTGACCCACCGGCATCGCCTGGATTGGCAGTCATTGATGGAGGCCTATCGCCAGGCCTATGCAATGGCGAAGGAGGAACCGGAGCGTTATCGCGCCATGCTGTCGCGAGCCAGACATGAGATGGAGGCGTTCTGTTCCGTGGAGCAGGTGAGTGGTGCCCTGGGGGACTTCCTGGGGCGAATTGCCGGTTCAGAGAGCACGACTCCCGGTTCCGTTGATTCGCTGCGGAGTCTGGCGTGATGAAAATCCTCGTTCATTCGGAAATATCGGCAGCAACCATCGCGCGTAGCCTGGGACTGCCCGACTACAGCTACTACTTCGTGCTCAAGGAATTCCTTCCGGTACTTCGGGAGCTGGGCGACGTAGTGGTGGTGGAAGCACCTGGGCGGGAAGTGGATGCGTTATACGACCAGGCCATCTCGGATGGCGAGTCCTGTGTGTTTCTCTCGTTCACTCCGCCGCACAAGACGCCTCTGGAGCTGCGTTGCCCAACTTTCCCGGTATTTGCCTGGGAGTTCGACTCGATTCCCAGCGAGCCATGGCTCGAAGAAGAGCAGCAGAACTGGGCCGTGGTATTGAAGCGCTGCGGGGCGGCGATCACCCATTCGGAGCTCACCGTCCGAGCTGTGCGCGATCTGCTGGGTCAGGAGTTCCCAGTGCTCTCGATCCCTGCACCGGTCTGGGACAAGTACGAAGGCTTGCGTTCCACCGCGACCGCTGGGCAAGTCCAGCACCGGCCCCTGCGGATCGCCCGAGGCGTGGTGCTCGACAGTCATGACGTGTCTCTGGCGCCCTATATGCCGGGCATCGATGCTGTCCAACGGGCGGTTACCGCCGCCCGGGGCGCCAGCGCCGGGTCAACGAGCGCGCCCAATCCCCGCTCGCCACTGAGGATCACCCTGGATTATCTGGGGCAGTGGTATCGACAGGTCCTGCTCGGCAGAGAACCTGCCGCGCCCGCGCCGGACGGGCAGGAGAAGCGACTCGAGCCGGAGAACCCGGTCGAACCGCAAGGCCTGCCCCCGGTTGGCGGGGAAAACTCCGAGATGCCGGTCCTGAAGCTGGCCGAGCATAGTCTGCAGCTTTCCGGTGTCGTGTTCACGGCGCTGTTCAACCCCTACGACGGGCGCAAGAACTGGGTCGATATGCTGACGGCGTTCTGCGCGGCGTTCCGCGACCAGCCGAACGCTACCCTGCTGTTCAAACTGGGCCATCATGAATACCAGTCGGCGATGAACGACATGCTGATGTGCATGGCCCGGATGCCAGCGTTCCGTTGTCGCGTCGTGCTGCTCCAGGGATTCCTCGAAGGAAACGACTTCGAGTCGTTGATCCGCGGTACGGCGTTCGTCGTCAATGCCTCCCATGGTGAGGGGCAGTGCCTACCGCTGATGGAGTTTCTCTCCTGCGGAAAACCCGCCGTAGCGCCACGGCATTCGGCGATGGCCGACTATATCGACGAGCGGGTAGCCTTCGTGGTGGATTCCTGGCTGGACGCTACCGCTTGGCCGCACGATCCGCGCCTGGCCTATCGCACACTGCGGCACCAGGTCGACTGGCAGTCGTTGGTGGCGGCCTATCGGGCCGCCTATACCTGCTATGCCGAACGGCCGGAACTGTACGCACGGATGTCCGCCGATGCCATTGAGCGCATGCGTGGACACTGCTCGCGCGAAGCCGCGCGGCGGAAGCTGGAGACCTTTCTCGAGCGGGAGGCGCTGGAAGCATGAGCCTGCGTCGTCTGTTGGAGGCCTGGCGAGGGCCGCAATCGTTGGAGAGGGAAAGGCCCGTCGAAGCTCCGGAGAATGCTCCGGATTACGTCGATTCGCGGGATTGCGGTCTGGTGGACGCGGTGCAGAGCGGCTGGTACCAGAGCGAGACCGACGAATTGTTCAAGGGCTTTCCGGTGGGTGCGGACGATGTGGTCCTGGATGTCGGCTGCGGCGCTGGCGGGGCAACCCTGTTCTGCGCCAATCGCGGCGCCCGGGTGATCTTCTCCGATGTGGTCGAGGAGAAGATCGAGGCCCTGCGCCAACGTGTGGCGTCGACCCCGGCACGGGATGCGCAGGGGATCGTCTCCGATAGCTGCCCGCTACCGCTGGAAGATGCCCTGGCGACCCGCGTTATCGCGCTGGAGATGCTCGAACACGTGGACGATCCGGCACAGGTGCTGGCCGAGCTGGTCCGGGTGGGGCAGCCAGGGGCTCTCTATCTGCTTGCCGTGCCGGATGCGGCTGGCGAGCATCTGCAGAAAAGGTTCGCACCGTCCTATTACTTCTCGGCGCCGAACCATGTGCGCATTTTCGAGCGCGAGCAGTTCGCCGGGTTGGTCAGGGAGTCGGGATTGGAGGTACTCCAACAGTCGACCTTCGGTTTCTACTGGACCTTGTGGATGTGCATCTACTGGACTTGCGCGCGGGCAACCGGTGCCGAGTTGGAGGGCGCCTCCCACGACGTGGTACAGCCGCCGTATCCGCCATTGCTCAACGATTGGGCGAAGCTGTGGCATCAATTGCTCAAGATGCCTGAGTCGGCGCCGATGAAGGCGGCCCTGGACGACCTGCTGCCGAAGAGTCAGGTGATTGTGGCGCGTAAGCCGGAGAGTCGCCGTTCATGAATCGTCGTATCGACGATATCGAAGTGCTGAGAGCCGTAGCGGTACTTTTCGTGGTGCTGCAGCACGCCCAGGGCAACCTCTTCAGTTGGTCGAGCCCGGCGCTGGAATGGTTCTACACCTTCATTGGCGGCTCTTTCGGCGTGGACCTGTTCTTCGCCATTTCGGGGTTCGTCATCGCCCGCGACTTGCTGCCACGCCTGCAGGCCAGCGGAAGCCGCAGGCAGGCCTGGTACATCCTGCTGGCATTCTGGGTCCGCCGTGCCTGGCGCCTCTGGCCGTCCGCCTGGCTGTGGCTCGCGGTGATCCTCGGATTGTGCTGGGGGTTCAACCAGAGCGGTGTGTTCGGCAGCCTGCGCGCCAACGCTGAGGCCACTCTGGCCGCATTGCTGCAAGTGGCGAATGTGCGCTTCGCCCTTACCTTCGGTGAAGGCGAAATCGGTGTCAGTTTCGTCTACTGGAGCCTGTCACTGGAGGAGCAGTTCTACCTGCTGTTCCCATTGCTGGCCTTGCTTGGGCGGCGCTACGTGCTGCCAGTGGTGCTGGCGCTGATTTTCCTGCAATGCTTCGCGCCGCGCCTGCAGTCGTTGTGGCTGATGATGCTGCGGACCGATGCGCTGGCTTATGGAATCCTCATTGCGATGATTCACGAGCGTTTCACTGCCGGACGGGTGCCTGCGTGGTTGCATGGTCGGCATCTTTCCCGCCTGTTGCTGGTCCTCGCCCTGCTGTGCCTGACCCTGCTGGCGAGTCGCCTGCCGGTGCCGTCCTTCAGTATGGGCCTGATTGCCCTGCTTTGTGCCGGGCTGGTCTGGATGGCGGCCTACGACGCGAACCTGATCTGCCCGCCGGGTTTGTTGAAGAGGCTATTGATATGGATCGGCAATCGTTCCTACGCGATCTATCTCATACATGTGCCGGCGTTCTTTTTCACTCGCGAACTGTTTTATCGCCTGTATCCAGAGGAACACGTCGGACCGGCATATTTCTTTCCTTACCTGGTGGTTTCCGTGGGTCTGATCCTCATGTTCAGCGAGCTTAACTATCGCTGGGTGGAAAGCCCGTTTCGTCGCTTCGGGGCCCGCCAGTCCAGAATTCTTCTCATACAGGGTCGGACGCCCGAAACCATGGCCGTGCTACCGGCCGAGCGTATCTAGGAGTCGCAATGCTGGAGTTCTTCAAGCGCATATCCGGGCGGCCTCAGCCCGTATCCGTATCCGAAGTGCCGACCGCACCGGCTGACGAGGCCGTCGAGGAGCAGTCCACCCTGACCGATGCCTATCTGAGTGGCTGGTTCCAGCAGGAGAGCGGCGAATTGTTCGAGGGTTTCCCGATCATGGCGGAAGACTCGATCCTCGACATCGGTTGTGGTGATGGACCCTTCGTGCAATTTTGCGCCCAGCGCGGAGCCGAGGTGATCTTCGCGGATATCGATGCGGCCAAGGTCGCTGCCGTCGAACAGGCTCTCCAGGGCTCGCCCGCGCGGGGCATCATTCCTCTGGTGACAGACGGTGATCCGATTCCGTTGGAGGATGCGCGGGTCAACAAAGTCGTGGCGATGGAGGTACTCGAGCACGTGGCCGATCCTGCGCAGTTCATGCGTGAACTGGTGCGTGTCGGCAAACCGGGCGCGCTGTACCTGCTTACCGTTCCCGATCCGCTTGGCGAAAGCGTGCAGAAAGAGTTGGCGCCGCCGGCTTATTTCGAGCATCCGAACCACATCCGGGTGTTCGAGCGTGATGATTTCGCCCGTTTGGTGGAGTCCGCCGGCCTGGTGATCGAACGGCGTACCCAGTATGGGTTCTACTGGTCGGTCTGGTGGTTCCTGTTCTGGGCCTGCAGGCAGGAACTGTCGCCGCCCTGGCATCCCTTGCTGGAGAGCTGGACGCGGACCTGGAACATGCTGTTGTCGATGGAGGACGGCCCACGCATCAAGAAGGCTCTCGACCGCGCCATGCCGAAGAGCCAGGCGATCATTGCCCGTAAGCCACTCTGAACTGAACGAGGACGAAGGCTGTGCAGGGATGTTGGCGGTTCGTGAGGCTCGATCGGGAGGAGTGGGGGTGCGTACTCGCGGTGCTGGCGGCCGTGTTGTTCGTTCGCCTGGCGATGGGCTTCGAGTTTCCGATTCCCTGGAATGACGAAGCGGCGTTCATCTCCCAGGGATTCGAGTTCAGCCGTACGGGGAGCTTCTATGTTTTCGGCTTGAACACCGAGCGGGTGGTGATGTGGATGCCGCCAGGCTTCATGCTGCTGCTGGCTGCGGCCTACAAGGTTTTCGGCTATAGCTTCGAGCTGTCACGCTGGATTTCCTGCCTGCTCTATCTTGGCGCTTTCGGGGTTGCCCTGGGCATCCTGAGGAGCCTGCGCCTGGAGGGCTGGGTGCGTCTGGTGGCTCTGGTCCTGACGGCTCTGGCGTTCGTCTCTCCTTATTCGCTGGCGATCTCCAACATGGCGCGGATGGAGGCGCTGTACGCCTTGTTGTTTCTCGCCTCCCTCCTGGCCATGTTACGCGAGCGCCCCGGGCTGGGGCTGGCCCTGGTGCTGTTTGGCGCCACCGTGCACTTCAACGCGGTCTACATGCTGTTGCCCTACCTGGCACTGATCGGCTGGAAGATCCTTCGCCGCGAAAGCCTGACGCTGACCCCGGGCGAGCTGCTGGCGCTATGCCTTTCCACCCTGGCGCTGGCGGCCTATGGCGTATTTGTCGTCAGGCACATCGGCGGCTTTCTCGAGGACATGAAGTTCCAGTTCGACTTCAAGCTGGGATGGGCGGTCATGGATGGGCCGATGGGATGGTTGCAGGTGGGGGCGATGGTGGCCCTGGCAGCCCTGCAACTTGCCTGGCGTCGGCGTTTTTGCCGCGAAGCGATGCTTTCGCTGTATGCCGCGGGCTTCATGGCGTTGGCGCTGAATGGCCATAACATGTGGTATGGCTTCGCCTTTGTATTCGCACTCTGGCTACTATTGCTGAGCGTGCTGCTGAGCTTTGCAGGGTTGGCGCGGCGACCGCTCTTCAAGGGGCTGTCACTGCTGGTCGGATGCCTGCTCCTGCTGCCGTTCGCGGTGCATGGCTGGAGCAGAAGCGATGTCTTCGTACCCTTGTGGCCGCGCGCCGAGCTGCTTCAGCGGCCGTTCCTGGCACCCTCTGAAATCGCCAAGGTTCGCGCCTGGATCGCGACCCTGCCGCCGGAGACTACCGTCTCCTTTGGTTACTCGGGGGTCGAGCCTTTCTTCTTCGCCGATCTGGCCAGGGCCGGCGTGCGCTGGAGCATTCCCGGCCACAGCGTGACCCAGGTGCTGCCACCACGCCGTAACGACTACCGGGTGTTCTGCGACAGCGCTCTTTTCCCCACCTACCTTGCGCGTTTCGACTGGGATGGGTTTCCTCGCAAGAGCGCCGATACCGGCTGTGTCATTCTGCCCGCGGGAGGTGAAAGATGAGGCAGGCCGTGGACCTCGGCGGCGGTCGCCGCTCCGCCCTGGGGGGCATGCTGGCCGGCCTGCTGGGACCGGCTTTGCTCGCCTTGGCGTTGTTGCTCTTCCTCCTCGAAGGCTGGAAGCCGATCGAACAGATGGATGATGCCTACATCTCCTATCGCTATGCGCAGAACCTGGTGAACGGCCATGGCCTGGTGTTCAACGCTGGAGAGTGGGTGGAAGGCTATACCAATCTATCCTGGACCCTCATGGTCGCCGCGGGGATGTGGCTGGGCATGGACGGACCCCAGGCCGGGCACTGGCTGGGGCTGTTCTGTGGGCTCGGGCTGCTGTGGGCCAGCTACCGCTATGCGCAGCTCGTCCTGCCGCGCGGCGGCCACTGGTTGGCAGGCGTGGCGCCGCTGTTGATTCTGGCAAGCAACAGCTTCGCCTGCTGGAGCCTGTCCGGCCTGGAAACACCGCTGTTCGCCTGGGCTGTGACGGCAGCCCTGCGTGCCTATGCGCTCGGGCGCATGGGGCAGGTCGCGGCCTGGTCGATCTGCGCCAGCCTTACCCGCCCCGAAGGGGCTCTGCTGGCCGGCGTGCTGCTGGGCTGGGACTGGCTGATGCGGGTGCGTCAGCGTCGGCCTTGCGACCTGAAGGGGGTGTTGCGTCTCTCAGGACCGGTGCTGGCCTATGCCATCTATTTCCTCGGCCACCTGCTGTTCCGACTCCATTATTACGGCGATTATGTTCCCAATACCTTCCATGCCAAGGTGGGCGGCATTCCATTGAGCCGGGGCTTCGACTATCTGTATGGTTTCCTGAAAGATGGAGCGGGACTTCTCTTGCTCCCCGCGCTATGGGGATGGAGGCGTTTTCCGGAGGTGCGAATGGGGGTTGCCTATCTTCTGGCGACCTGCCTGTACATTCTTCTCGTGGGGGGCGATGTGTTTTCCCATGGAAGATTTCTGTTGCCGGTATTCCCGGTACTGGTCGTCGCGGCACTCGCCGGTGTCTACCATGTTGCCCGACAGCGGCGGATATTCGGCTGGTTGTTGGGGGCGACGCTGCCGGCATCGATGCTGGTCGCCTTGTATATCGGTGATGGAAGTGCCGGGAGATTGTTAGTCAATGCCGTGCAGAGTACGGATGCGGCGCAATTTCCTTACTCGGCGAAGCGCGCCCAGGCTCGCAATCATAGGTTCATCTTCACTGCGGAGCATATGCGGCAGTGGATGCAGCGCCTTGCTCGGCTCCAGCCACCGGTGCGCCTGGTTGCGGCGATCGGTATCGGCCAGCCGGGTTATTTCGCCGGGGACATGCGCATCCTCGACCTGGTTGGCCTCACCGATCGGCATATAGCCAAGAGCGAGAGAACGCTGCCGAACACCTTGATCCTGCCCGGCCACCACCGTACGGATGCTCCCTACGCGTTGGCACGCAAGCCCGATGTGATCATGATTCCACGCAAGGACGACCCGAATATTCTGATCCCGCTACCGGCGATGCGGGATCTATGGAACCAACCGGCCCTGCAAGAGGAATACTACTGGGACGATGACCTGGGTACCTATCTGCGCAAACCTGAACTACGCCGCCGAGCCCAGTCGCCCCGAGGCCATGCTGGCGAAGCCCCGCCTGCGTAGGCGATACGCATCGATCGACGTCTGCAGGCGCAACAGTAGCCAGGATATCCCCAGCGACAGCGCAATGCTGGCGGGGATCGCCGCGCCTTGCTGGCCCTGGTCGAAACCGAGCAGTTTTTCGCAAAAGAAGAATGCCAGGAAATGGCTGATGAAGATCGGATAGGCGAGCCGGCCGAGCAGGTTGTCAGCCTTCTTCAGCCAGACGTTGTCAGGACGGGCTCCTAGCGCGGCAGACAGCAATGGCCAGGCCAGCACGGCGCCCAGCAGTAACTCCATGACGAAGGGATGGCTGAACAATCCAAACGTTGGCGCCACGACCAGCAACAGGCTGGCATAGACAAGCCAGAGCGCGAGAGGGATCCAGGCATAGCCGGGCTCTTCGCGGCGGGCATGGGCATAGCCGAAGAGGAAGAAGGTCAGCGCGCCAAAAATGAACCGATACCCGAAGTTATCGCTGTTGAAGGGGCCGCTGCCGAAGAACAGCGCCGTTACCTGGATGCTGGCCGTCACCGCGAGCACGGCGAGAAACGCCCTTCTCGGCAGTAACGCTATCGTGGGTAGAAGCAGATAGAAGTGGAATTCTGCGGCCAGCGACCAGGCCGGCGGTACGATGGGATGAGGCAGCAGTCTTTCTACCGTCAATGGTTCGAAGACGTAGTTGGCCGGCAGCAACGCCAGGTTGAGCAATACTTTTTCCAGGCTGGCCGGCTGGTTCATGAACAGCACATGCTGTGCCGGGCCGAGCCAGGCGATAGCGGCGAAACTGGCCAGTACGACCAGCCCGTACTGGGGAAAGAGCTTGAGAAAACGATCGGTATAGAAACTGCGGACTGGCGTAGCGGAGTGGCTGACGAAGCGGCGATAGCTGCGCTGCATCAGATAACCGCTGGTGAAGTAGAAGACGATGACCGCGACTACTCCTGGATTGAAGTGGAAGTTGCTGCCGGTGGCATGTGAAAGCAGCACCAGGAGCGCCAGTATGAAGCGGGTGATGCCGAGCATTTCAGCCTCTTTTCCGGTGATAGGTTCGGTGCGGCTAGCGCCGAGCGGCCCATGTCATCAGTCCACCGCTAGGAGGTGGAATGCCATTCCAAGGATGCGTGTGTCCGCCGTACCGGGTGGATGGGCGTCGGGAAGTGCGAAATCGAGGCGGTTCAGGCCGTCATGCAAGAGGCCGGCTGGCACCTGGATACGGATGTCATGTTCGCCGCCCTGATAGGCGCCTTCGAAAACGAGGGTGCCGTTCAGGCAAACGGCCAGTCGCTGGCTGCCGAGAAAGCCTGCCTGCAGGGAAAGCCGGCCGGACAGCGTGGAGGCATTTTCCAGCTTGAAGCTCAACGTTGACGCGGTGCCTTCGGTCCAGCGAAAACCGTTCTCGATCACGGAAAAACCGTCGAAGCCGGCATTCGGTTCATCATAGGTGATTCGTACCTTGCCTTGCAGCGGTGGCATGACTGCCAGGTGGAAGTGATCCAGCCGCTCCTGCTGGCGATGCTGGGTGTTGAGGAACGGCGGATAGCTCCAGTCGAACAGGAGTTCCGGATGCTCGTCGATGTTCGGTGCGGCGTTCCATTGCAGGGCATAGGTATTGTATAGACCCTGATAGCTATTAACGAAGATAGAGAAGGCGGCGAGGACGGCGAACAGGGCGAGGGCCGGCCGCCGCCATTTTTCCAGCGATGCCAGGCAGACGGCAGTGCCGAGCAGTAGACCGGGAAGCGCGTCGACCATCAGCCGGGAGCCATACGACCAGCCTGCCCACCAATGGGGGAAGCGGGAAACCGTCAGGTAGTGCAGCAGGGGCCATCCCAGGGCGAGGATCAGTAGCGGCAGGTTTCTCTTTTGCTTCCAGAGCAAAAAGGGCAGGCACAGGATCGGCAGCAGCAGGAATGGCGAGTAGACCAGCAGTCCTCGGGCGGGGCTCAACAGATTGCCGTAGAGGGCAGTCGCGAACTGGGTGCCTTCCAGGCGCTTGGGCAGGTAATAGTCCGGCAACGGTTGACCGAACTCATGGAAACTCCAGAGCACGAAAAGCATCAATAGCCCGCCTTGCACCAGGGCGGCTGCGATCGCCGTTTTCCAGCTCCTGGTCATGAGAAAGGCGAGCAGGGCTGGAGCCAGCAGGGCCATGGTCGGTCGGCAGAGATAGGCCAGGAACAGGGACCCGCCGATCAGAGCGAACTTGCCGGTAAGCGGTCTTTCCCTGAGCGCAAGATAGATGGCCAGGCTGGCGAACAGCACCGCCAGGTCGTGGGACCAGAGCGCGGTGCCGAGCGTGCTGGCATAGGCGCTGCCGAACCAGCCGAGGGCGGTCAACGCCAGGCTTGCGTCACGTCCCAGATAGAGGCGGGCGGTGCGATAGAGCAGCAGGAGTATACCGATAGCGCAGAGCGCCACGATGATCATCTGCATGGTGGGCTCGTGTTGGCGCATGTCCACTCCAGCGGCGTTGGCGATTGCCACGACTGGAGTGGCAAGCAGGGCGCTGCCGAGGGGAAAGTAGTGGTAGTAGTGGCCGTTCTTCTGCTGGATGACGTACCCGTAACTTTGCAGTAGTGGCTCGCCCAGGCTGTCGAGCTGGATCGTGCCATGCTGAACCAGTGCCTGGCTGACCAGTAGAGTGGCGCGAGGATCGCTATTTGTATTGTGGTTGCGCTGGGTTACCAGGGTCAGAAGCAGCAGGGACAGGACAACGATCCATAGGAGGCGCTGTCGATCCGCGAGAAAACCGGTGGCCATGGCGTGTTCTTGTTCTTCTGTGGCTGATGTTGACGTTGGCTCAGAGGCTCAGCTTCTTGAAAAGACGTTCTGGCAGCAGCCGTATGATGACCATGATCGGAAGCCAGAAGCCTGGTGTATAGAGGACATCGCGGCCTCTGGCGATCGCTTTCTCGATATCTGCGGCGACCTTCTCCGGGCTTGCCCACAATGGCCCCTTGGGAAAGGCCGCAGTCATCGGTGTATCGACGAATCCGGGCTTGATGGTGAGAACCTGCACGCCGCTCTTGCCGAACCGGTTTCGTAATCCCTGCAGGAACAGGCTCAGCGCGCCCTTGGCGGTACCGTAGACATAGTTCGACTGGCGGCCGCGGTCGCCGGCCACCGAGCCGATCACGGCGATGCAGCCGGAATTCTGGGCCTCGAAATGCTTGGCCAGCTCGGTGAGCAGAGCGATCACGCTGAAGGCGTTGATGGTCAGTTCGCGCAAGGTCAGATCGACGCTCTGCTCGCACGCTTTCTGGTCGCTCAATGTGCCGTGGGCGATGAGCACCTGGTCGAGGCCGCCGAGGGTCTCGATGCAGGAGTGCACCAGGACCGGGTAGTCGTTGTTCGTGGCCGCATCGAAGCCGAGGGTATGTACCGCGGCAGCACCGCGTACTTCCAGATCGGTTGCCAGCAGTTGCAGGCGTTCGCGATCACGGGCCAGGAGCAGCAGTGTGGCCCCTTGGGCGGCGAAGCGACGGGCGGTGGCTTCGGCAATGGCAGAGGTGGCACCGACGATCAGGATCTTTTTCATCGATTCAGTCCAGACCCAGGCGGCGGGCCTGGAGGGAAGTGAATTTGCCCAGGGCGCCGTAGCGTTCCCGGATTTCCTGGAAGTTTTCCCAGCGGGGATAGCTCTGTTTGAAGGTGGCTGCGCTCATACGCGCGTCCTTGGCCAGATACAGTCGTCCGCCATGATCGAGCACCATGCGGTCCAACTCGTCGAGCAGGGGCAACAGGCTTGCATCCATCTTGAAGTCCAGGGCCAGGGTGTAGCCCTTCTGCGGAAACGACAGCGGGTTTTCGTTACCTTCACCGAAAGCCTTGAGCACCGCCAGGAAAGAACCACGGCCCGAGGCCGCTATACGTTCGAGGATACGTCTCATGCCGGGCAGGCCGGCGCTGGCGGGAATGACGAACTGGTATTGCAGGAAGCCGTTGCGGCCGTACATCCTGTTCCAGTCGCCGATACCGTCCAGCGGATAGAAGAAGCTTCGGTAGTCGACCCGCTGCTCCACGCGGGGCTGGCGAATTCGCTGGAAATACAGGCTGTTGAAGACGCGCACCGAATAGTGATTGAGCAGGGCCGATGGCATTTCCAGCGGAACCGCAAGCGCGCGCCTGGGCGGCAGTTCCAGCCCGCCGTGCGAAGAATGCTCGCCGAACATCAGCAGCGAGCGGCCAAGTGAGGCGCCATTCGCCAGGCAGTCTATCCAGGCCACCGAGTAGGTGGCAGCCGCCTGCTGCTCGAATAGCTCGAAGGCTTCCTCGAGATTGTTCGCCTTGCAGGTGACCTGGTCGATCCAGGCGCTGGGCACGCGCCTCAAGCGCAGGGTGACGTCGACCAGCGCACCGGTAAGGCCCATGCCGCCGCAGGTTGCATGGAACAGATCGGGGTGCTCGTTGCGCGAACAGTGCAGCAGGTCGCCATCGGCCATCAGCAGGCGGAAGGAGTCGACGAACTCGCTGAAGCAACCATGCAGGTGGTGGTTCTTGCCGTGGACGTCGCTGGCGATGGCTCCGCCGACGGAGATATGAGCGGTGCCTGGGGTTACCGGAAGGAACCAGCCGCGTGGCAGGAAGGTAGCGGCCAGGTCGGCCAGGGTGGTGCCCGCTTCGCAACGAAGTACGCCGGTAGGTTCTCCGAACGATTGCAGGTGATCGAGGTTCCGGCTATCGGCGATCGATTCGCCAAGGGCGCTGTCGCCGTAGCTTTTCCCATGGCCGCGAAGGGTGATCCCGGAGGATAGCTGGATGCGACGGCGCAGTTCGTCCACGCTACGCGGCGACACGAGGGTGGCGTCGATACGGGGATAGCGTCCCCAGCCGAAGACTTCCATCAGGTATCCGCCATGCCGAAGACGAAGCGCCGGTCGAGCTTGTACTTGGCGAAGTAGCCGACGGCGAGGCCTATCACCCCACCCAGGTAGCGCATTTCCTTGCTGTCGAAGAGGTGGTCGAAGGTGAATTCGAACCCCCAGAATATTGCGGTGGTGAATACACCCATCAGCGCATAGAGCAGGAAGGTCTGGCTGTCGTGGGAAAGGTTGTTGGCTTTGAAACGGAAAATGTAGCGCTTGTCCAGCGCATACTTGACCAGCAGCCCAACGGCAGTGCCGATCATGATGGAGAGGGCCATGGCGTAAGGGCCGAAATACAGACGAGTGCTCAACTCCTGTGCCCCGATATTGCAGATTGTTGCGATCGCCGCCAATAACGTGTAGATCAGGGCCAGCTTCATCACCAACTCTTCCAGTTCCAGCTACCCGAGGCCAAGTGGGCATGCATACTACCGTAGAGCGGAGCTCCTCTCTAGCGCAGCTGAAGGGGCTATTGGCGCTAATGAGACCCAGGCAGTGGGTCAAGAATGCTTTCGTGGTTGCGCCACTGCTTTTTTCCGGCGAGTTCCTGCAGGTCGACGCGGTCCTTCATGCCCTGGCCGCGTTTCTGCTCTTTTGCCTGGCCTCCTCCGCTACCTATATCGTCAACGATCTGCACGATATCGAGCGTGATCGCCTGCACCCGAAGAAGGCCCTTACCCGCCCGCTCGCTTCGGGGTTGGTGTCGCCCCTGCAGGCGAAGTATCTGCTGGCGCTCCTGTACCTTGCATTGCTCGGCGGCCTGCTGATCAGTCCGCCGGTGATCATGGTGATCGGCCTGTACCTGCTGTTGAACCTGGCCTACACCTTCTTCCTGAAGCATCAGCCGGTACTGGACATCTTCACTATCGCCTTGGGGTTCGTATTGCGTGTCTATGCCGGGGCGGTGGCGCTAGCGGTACCGGTGTCTTCCTGGATGTTCGTCACCACATTGTGCCTGGCGCTCTATCTGGCTGCGGTCAAGCGACGTCAGGAACTGGCCAGGAACGGCAGCCAGAGCCGTGAAGTCCTGCAGCACTATTCGCTGGCGTTGGTTGATCGTTATGCGGAAATGTCTGCAACCGGGGCTTTGCTGTTCTACAGTCTGTTCGTGATCACCAGTCGAGAGGAACTGGTGGTGACCATTCCGCTCGTGCTGTTCGGTCTGTTCCGGTACTGGTATGTGGTGGAAGCCAAGGAGGGTGGTGAGTCGCCGACCGATGCCCTGTTGTCCGACTGGCAGCTTCTGGCGACAGTGGTCCTCTGGGGGCTGGCCTGCGCCTATGCGCTCTGGCCGCACTGAGATGAAGGATTACTCCTACCTGATCACTCCTTTCCTGGCCTGGCTGGTGGCTGGCAGTTGCAAGTTCGTGATCAATAGCCTCAAGGCAGGAAAACCGGCTTTCGGCCTTATCGGTTATGGTGGCCTGCCAAGCAACCACAGCGCCATCGTCGGCAGCATGGCCGCTCTCATTGCTCTGCGGGAAGGTATCGGCCATCCGGCTTTCGGCGTGGCCGTCACGCTGGCCTTCATCGTGGTGCTCGATGCCAACAGCCTGCGACGGCAGATCGGACTGCAGGCGCGGGCGATCAACGAGTTGCGTGACAGCCGTGAAAAGGGCGCATTGCGTGAGCGCATGGGGCACAGTCGGACGGAGATTCTCGCCGGCCTGCTGGTGGGGAGTCTGGTGGCCTGGCTGGTGGTGCTCGTGCTGCCCGTCTAGGTGGTGTCGGCCCGCCCGGCGAGAACCGGTCGGTCACGGTATCAACAGTTGAATTCACCCCATTTTTGGCACAGATTGTTCGAAACATAACAATACGACTCCCGATGCCCTGGAATCCCTGCTCCTGAACGGCCAATAGCAGTAGCCAGCATCAGGAGATTGACCGATAGGTAGCCGAATTGAAAAAGAGCCTCCTGGTGACCGGTCTGAACGGATTCGTGGGCCGTCATCTGCGGCAGCGCATCGAAAGCCACGATTTGCCTTGGTCCCTTCTGCCTCATCCCGCCTTCGATCTGGCGGTCCCCGAGTCGCTGGAAAGTTGGCGATGCGAAGTGCCCGACGCAGTGATTCATCTCGCTGGGCAGACCTTCGTGCCGGACTCCTTTCTCGATCCGCGTCGGACTTTCGAAGTCAATTTTCTGGGGACGCTTTCTCTTCTTCAGGCACTGAAGCGTAACGGTTTCGCCGGCACCTTCCTCTACGTCAGCTCCGGCGACGTCTATGGCCAGGTGCCCGAAGCGGCGTTGCCGATCCACGAAGAGTTCCTGCCCCACCCGCGCAACCCCTATGCCGTGAGCAAGCTGGCGGCCGAGTCGCTGTGCCTGCAGTGGGGCATCAGCGAAGGCTGGCGGGTGCTGGTGGCGCGGCCGTTCAACCACATCGGCCCGGGGCAGAAGGACAGCTTCGTGATCGCCAGCGCCGCGCGGCAGATCGCCCGGATGAGGCAAGGCCTGCAGGCTCATCGGCTGGAAGTGGGGGACATCGACGTCAGCCGTGATTTCCTCGATGTCCAGGACGTGCTGTCAGCCTATCTGCGGCTGCTCTCCCACGGGGAACCGGGGGCCGTCTATAACGTCTGTTCCGGTCAGGAGCAGAAAATCCGCGACCTGATCGAACTGCTGGCGGATATCGCCCAGGTCGAGCTGGAAATCGTCCAGGATGCCGCCCGGATGCGCCGGGCGGAACAGCGCCGGGTCTGCGGCAGTCATGCCCGCCTGCGCGACGCCACGGGGTGGAAGCCTGAAATAACCATAAAACAATCCCTGCGGGCGATCCTGTCCGACTGGGAGTCACGGGTACGAGAAGAATGACAAGAAATGCACTGGTAACTGGGATCACCGGTCAGGACGGAGCGTACCTGGCCAAGCTGCTGCTGGAAAAAGGCTATCGCGTCCATGGCCTGGTGGCGCGGCGCAGCAGCGACACGCGCTGGCGCCTGCGCGAACTGGGGATCGAGGACGACATCCAGTACGAGGACGGCGACATGGCCGACGCCTGTTCGGTGCAGCGCGCGGTGATCAAGGCCCAGCCGCAGGAGGTCTACAACCTGGCGGCGCAGAGCTTCGTCGGTGCCTCCTGGAACCAGCCGGTGACCACCGGCATCGTCGACGGCCTGGGGGTGACCCACCTGCTCGAGGCGATCCGCCAGTTCAGCCCGGAAACGCGCTTCTACCAGGCTTCCACCAGCGAAATGTTCGGCCTGATCCAGGCTGAGCGCCAGGACGAGAACACGCCGTTCTACCCGCGCAGCCCCTATGGCGTGGCCAAGCTCTATGGCCACTGGATCACCGTCAACTACCGCGAGAGCTTCGGCCTGCACGCTTCCAGCGGCATTCTCTTCAACCATGAGTCGCCGCTGCGCGGCATCGAGTTCGTCACGCGCAAGGTCACCGACGCCGTGGCCCGCATCAAGCTCGGCAAGCAGCAGGAATTGCGCCTGGGCAACGTCGACGCCAAGCGCGACTGGGGCTTCGCCGGGGACTACGTCGAAGCCATGTGGCTGATGCTGCAGCAGGAAAAGGCCGACGACTACGTGGTAGCCACCGGCGTCACCACCACCGTGCGCGACATGTGCCAGATCGCCTTCGAGCACGTGGGCCTGGACTATCGTGACTTCCTCAGGATCGACCCGGCGTTCTTCCGGCCCGCCGAGGTCGACGTCCTCCTGGGCAACCCGGCCAAGGCCCAGCGCGTGCTCGGCTGGAAACCCAGGACCAGCCTGGAAGAGCTGATCCGGATGATGGTCGAGGCGGACCTGCGACGCGTAGACCGGGAGTGAGCCATGCTGATTCCCGTGGTGCTTTCCGGCGGCGCCGGCACTCGCCTTTGGCCGGTGTCGCGTGAAGGTCAGCCGAAACCGTTCATGCGCCTGCCCGATGGCCAGACCCTGCTGGGCAAGACCTACCGGCGCGCCGCCGGGCTCCTGTCCGGACCTGGCGACATCGTCACGGTGACCAACCGCGACTACTACTTCCAGAGCAAGGACCAGTTCCAGGAAGCCCGCCTGGGCCGGCTGCGCGGACACTTCCTGCTCGAACCGGCGGGGCGCAACACCGCCCCGGCGATCGCCGTCGCGGCGCTGGCGCTGCAGGCCGAGCATGGCGACGCGGCGGTGCTGGTGGTGATGCCGGCCGATCACCTGATCCGCGACGAAGCGGCCTTCCGCGCGGCGGTCGAACATGCCGCGCGCCTCGCCGCCGCCGGCCACCTGGTCACCTTCGGCGTGGTGCCGAGCGCGCCGGAAACCGGTTTCGGCTACATCGAACTGGGCGAGCGGCTGGACGAGCGGGGCGCGGCCAGGGTGCGCCGCTTCGTCGAGAAGCCCGACGAGCAGACCGCCCGGGGTTACCTGGAAAGCGGCAACTTCCTGTGGAATTCCGGGATGTTCTGCTTCACGGCGGCGACCCTGGTCGACGAGCTGGCGCAGCATGCGCCGGCCCTGCTGGAGCAGGCCAGGGCCTGCCTGGCCGCCAGTGCAGCTGTGCAGATGGCCGATGGGGTCCAGCATGAACTGGCGGGCGAAGCCTTCGCCGCGCTACCGGACATCTCCATCGACTACGCGCTGATGGAGCGCTCCGCGCGGGTCGCGGTGGTGCCGGCGAGCTTCGACTGGAGCGACATCGGCTCCTGGGGCGCCATGGGCACGCTGCTCGACGCGGATGCCGAGGGCAATCGCGGCAGCGGCGACACCCTGTTCGTCGACACCCGCAACACCTTCGTGCAGAGCGACGGGCGTCTGGTCGCCACGGTCGGGGTCGACGACCTGGTGGTGGTGGATACTTCCGATGCGCTGCTGGTCGCCCGCGCCGATCGGGTCCAGGACGTGCGCAGGGTGGTGCAGCGGCTGAAGGACGAGCGGCACGAGGCCTATCGGCTGCATCGGACCGTCAACCGTCCCTGGGGCAGCTATACCGTCCTCGAGGAGGGGCCGCGCTTCAAGATCAAGCGAATCGTGGTCAGGCCGGGAGAGCGCTTGTCGCTGCAGATGCACCATCACCGCAGCGAGCACTGGATCGTGGTGCAAGGCATGGCCAGGGTCACCAATGGCGATGGCGCGCGGCTGGTCAACAGCAACGAGTCGACCTACATTCCCGCGGGCCACCAGCATCGCCTGGAGAACCCAGGGGTCATCGACCTGGTGATGATCGAGGTGCAGAGTGGGGAATACCTGGGAGAGGACGATATCGTCCGCTTCGAGGACCAGTACGGCAGGGTGGTCTGATGCTTCTTGGCTTGTCTCGTTCCTTGTGGGGCTATCGCGGATTCGTGCTCGGCAGCGTCAAGCGCGAGTTCCAGTCGCGCTACCGCGGCTCGCTGTTCGGCGCGCTGTGGACGGTGCTCAATCCACTGTCGATGATCGTCGTCTACACGGTGATCTTCTCCCAGGTGATGCGCGCGCGCCTGCCCGGCGTCGACGATGGCCTGGCCTATAGCGTCTATCTCTGCGCCGGCCTGCTGACCTGGGGCCTGTTCGCCGAGATCACCCTGCGCAGCCAGGGCATGTTCATCGAGAACGCCAACCTGCTGAAGAAGATCAGCTTCCCGCGCATCTGCCTGCCGGTCATCGTGCTGCTCAACGCCGCGGTCAACTTCGCCATCATCCTCGTCCTGTTCCTCGGCTTCCTCGCCCTCAGCGGGCGCCTGCCCGGGGCGGCGCTGTTGGCGCTGGTGCCGCTGCTGGCGATCCAGGTGCTGTTCGCCGCCGGACTGGGGATGATCCTCGGGGTGCTCAACGTGTTCTTCCGCGACGTCGGCCAGCTGTTCGGCATCTGCCTGCAGTTCTGGTTCTGGCTGACGCCGATCGTCTATCCGATCGGCATCCTGCCCGAGGGTATCCGCTCGCTGATCGAGCTCAATCCGATGACCGCGCTGATGCGCAGCTACCAGCAGCTGTTCCTCCACGGGCAATGGCCGGACTGGCCTTCATTGCTGCCGATCACCCTGCTGGCGCTGCTGCTGTGCGCGCTCGGCCTGCGTCTGTTCCGCCAGCGGGTCGGCGAAATGGTGGATGAACTCTGATGGGACAGATACGCGTATCCGGCCTGGGCAAGGCCTACAAGCAGTATCCGAATCGCTGGAGCCGGCTGTTCGAATGGCTGGTGCCGTTCAGTCCGCCGCGCCACCACCTGCACTGGATCCTGCGCGAGGTCGAGTTCACCATCGAGCCTGGCGAAGCGGTCGGCATCGTCGGGGTCAATGGCGCCGGCAAGAGCACTCTGCTGAAGATGATCGCCGGCACCACCCAGCCGACCTGCGGCGAGATCCGCGTGGCCGGCCGGGTCGCCGCGCTGCTCGAATTGGGCATGGGCTTCCACCCGGACTTCACCGGCCGGCAGAACGTCTTCATGGCCGGGCAACTGCTGGGCATGCAGGTCGAGGAGATCCAGGCGCTGATGCCGGAGATCGAGGCCTTCGCCGAGATCGGCGAGGCCATCGAGCAGCCGGTGCGCACCTACTCCAGCGGCATGCAGATGCGCCTGGCGTTCAGCGTGGCGACTGCCCGGCGGCCGGACATCCTGATCGTCGACGAGGCCCTGTCGGTTGGCGATGCCTATTTCCAGCACAAGAGCTTCGAGCGCATCCGCAGCTTCCGCAAGGCCGGCACCACCCTGCTGATCGTTTCCCACGACCGCTCGGCGATCCAGTCCATCTGCGACTCCGCGATTCTCCTGGAGCAGGGACGGATGGCCATGCGTGGGCGGCCGGAGGAGGTGATGGACTACTACAACGCCCTGCTCGCCGAGCGCGAGGGGCAGACCGTGCGCCAGGAAATGCTCGCCGACGGCCAGGTGCGGACCATCTCCGGTACCGGTGAGGCGGCGATCCTCGACGTGCGGATGGTCGACCAGCGGCAGCGCGCGCTGGAGGTGGTCGAGGTGGGCCAGCCGGTGGCGCTGGAGGTCGAGGTGGAGGTACGCCAGGACATCGAGCGGCTGATCCTCGGCTTCATGATCAAGGATCGCCTCGGCCAGCCGATGTACGGGATCAATACCCACCGCCTGGACAAGGCCCTCACCGACCTCAAGGCCGGCGAGCGCATCACCTACCGCTTCGCCTTCGACATGCGCCTGGGCAAGGGTCACTACTCGGTGGCGCTGAGCCTGTCGCGGCTGGACTCGCACCTGGACCGCAACTTCGAATGGCGCGACTACGGCCTGGTCTTCCATGTCATCAACAACCGCCGGGAAGACTTCGTCGGTTGCGCCTGGCTGGGCGCCGAAACCCATGTCAGCCGCTCCACCGAGGCGGCGCTGGACCCCACCTCCGCGGAGAGCACTCCATGACGCGTCTGCTGGTCGAATGCACCTATGTGTTCGAGCATCCCAAGGTCAATTCCGGTATTCAACGGGTGGTGCGCAACGTCATCCGCGAGTTGCCGGAAGCCGACGAGACGGTGGAATGCATCCCGGTGGCGATGCTCGACGGCACCCTGTACCAGGTCCATAGCCTGGCGCCGCTGGACCCGCGTCCGCATTCGCCGCTGGTACGCCTGCGCATCCTGCTGGAGCGGGCCGCCAACTACTTCTGGCTGGGCCAGCGCACCCTGGAGAAGCGCCGCCCGTTCCGTTCCTCACCGTGGGCCCGGCGCCTGCTCTACATAGCTTGCCGGCTGTTCGCCTTCGCCTTCCTCAGCGTTCCGCTGCGCCTGCTCGACCGTATCCTCGGCAAGCAGCAGCCCGCACCCGTTCGCGCGACCCCGCTCGAACATCGGGCCGGCGACCAGCTGGTCTTGCTGGACTCCTCCTGGCACGCCGATTTCTTCCCGCTGGCGGAGCGCCTCAAGAGCGAGGGCGTGGGCATCGTCTCGGTGATCTACGACCTGATTCCCCTGACCCATCCGCAATTCTGCGATGCCGGCCTGGTCAAGGTGTTCAACCACTGGTTCGACTGGATCGCGGCCACCGCCGACGGCTACGTCGCGATTTCCGAGACCATCCGCGACGAGGTACGCGCGGAGATGCTGCGGCGCATCGGCCCGGAGAAGGTCGCGCAACGCTGGTTCGACTATTTCCACCTGGGCTCGGAGCTGGACCTGGTGGAGGACGGCGCCGCCGTCGAGCCCGACCTGCTGCGCATGTTCAAGGCCAAGGTGCCGGTATTCCTGATGGTCAGCACCATCGAGCCGCGGAAGAACCACGGTTATCTGCTGGATGCCTTCGAGCGCGCCTGGGCCCAGGGCTCGCAGGCGCGGCTGTGCATCGCCGGACGCATCGGCTGGAAGTGCGAGGCGCTGGTGGAGCGGGTGCGGCAGCATGCGGAGCTGGGCAAACGCCTGTTCATGTTCAACGATCTCTCCGACAAGAGTCTGGAGTACGCCTATTCCCACGCCGCGTCGCTGGTCTTTCCATCCTACGTGGAGGGCTTCGGCCTGCCGCTGGTGGAGGCCATGCAGCGCGGCCTGCCGGCGATGGGCAGCGATATTCCGGTGTTCCGCGAGATCGGTGGCGAATTCATGGCCTACTTCGATCTCGCCGATCCGCAGACCCTGGCGAGCCTGGTCACCCGCTTCGAGGCCACGGGCGAGTTCCCGGCCGAGCGACCGGTCGGCGAATGGCGCTGGATCGGCTGGCACGAGGCGAGTCGGCAACTGATCGCGCGGATCCTGCTCGCCCTCGGCAAGGCGTCGGCGCGAGGCGAGGCAGTACATGCGGATTGCGGTTAACGCGCGGATTCTCCAGGCGCCGCGGACCGGCATCGGACATTACCTGGTCGAGCTGCTGGGTGCGCTGCAGGCCCATGCCGACCTCGAGTTTTCCCTGTTCCATGGCTGGGGCTGGAGTGGCGACCTGCCGGCGGCGGCATTGCCCGGCTACTCGCGCCTGTCACCCTGGCTGCGCAGCGTGCCCGGCGCCTACCGGGCACGGCGCTGGCTAGAGCAGCGGCGCTTCGAGCGCGGCCGGCCAGCGGTCGATCTCTACCACGAGCCCAGCCTGTGGCCGCTGGAATTCGACGGGCCGCTGCTGATGACCCTGCACGACCTGACTCATTTGCGCTATCCGGCGACGCAACCCGCCGCTCGCTTGCGCGAAATAGAACGCCGGTTGGCGCGCGGGGTGGAAAAGGCGCGGTTGATCCTGACCGACTCGCAGGCGATCGCCGACGAGGCGCAGGCGTATTTCGGCCTGCCGCGCGAGCGCTTTGTGGTGGCGCCCCTCGGCCATGCCGCGCGCTTCCGCCCGCGGGACCGGGAGTCCCTGCGCGAGCCCTTGCGCACGCATGGTCTGGTGCCGCGCGGGTATTTCCTCTGCGTGGGAACCCTGGAGCCGCGCAAGAACCTGTCGCTGGCCCTGCGCGCCCACGGGCAATTGCCGGCGGCGATCCGCCAGCGTTTTCCGCTGATGATCGTCGGCATGCCAGGTTGGGAGAGCCGCTCGCTCAACGACGAGTTGCGCCAGGCCCTGGCCTCCGGAACCGTGCGGTTGCTCGGCTACCTGCCGGACGAGCGGGTCGCCGAACTGCTGGCGGGCGCGCGGGCGCTGGTGTTTCCCTCGCTCTACGAGGGCTTCGGGCTGCCGGTCCTGGAGGCCATGGCCAGCGGCACGCCGGTGTTGCTCACGCGGCTTTCGGCGATGCCGGAGGTGGCCGGCGAGGCGGGCAGCTATATTGACCCGGATGATGCCAATGGGCTATCTGACATGCTGGTCCGCATGACCGAGGATACCGTCTACTGGGAGCATCGCCGGGAAGCCGGCCTGCGACGGGCGGAGCAGTTTTCCTGGGAGCGTTGCGCGAATCTCACCGCTGCAGCCTATCGCCGTGCCGTGGAGGGCTGAATGCGGGTACTGCACTTCTACAAGACCTACCTGAGCGAGACGGTAGGCGGGATCGAACAGGTGATCTTCCAGCTTTGCGAAAGCAGCGGGCCGTGGGGGATCGACAACCACGTCCTGACCCTGAGCAGCGATCCGCATCCGCCTGTCGTGCCCTTCGGCGGACATGTGGTGCATCGCGCCAGGCTCGACCTGCAACTCGCTTCCACCGGTTTTTCCCTGAGCGTGTTCAAGCAGTTCCGCGAACTGGCGGCGGAGGCGGACGTGGTCAACTACCACTTCCCCTGGCCGTTCATGGACCTGGTGCATTTCCTCACCGGTATGAACAAGCCGAGCGTGGTCACCTACCATTCGGACATCATCCGCCAGCGCCTCCTGTTGAAACTGTACCGGCCGCTGATGGGTCGCTTCCTTCATAGCGTCGATCGGATCGCGGTGGCGTCGCCCAACTACTTCAGCACCAGCGACGTGCTCCGCCACTACCGGGAAAAGACCCGGGTGATCACCTACGGCCTGGACAAGGCCTGCTACCCGAAGCCTGCGGCACAGCGTCTGGAGCACTGGCGCGAGAAGCTCGGGCCGCGGTTCTTCCTGTTCGTCGGGGTGATGCGCTACTACAAGGGCCTGCATATCCTGCTGGATGCGTTGCAGGGCACCGATTACCCGGTGGTGATCGTCGGTGCCGGGCCGTTGCAGGCCGAGCTGTATGCCCAGGCCGCGGCGCTGGGGCTGCGCAACGTACACTTTCTTGGCCGGGTGGACGACGAGGACAAGGTCGCCCTGCTGCAACTCAGCTACGCCATGGTCTTTCCGTCGCACCTGCGTTCCGAAGCGTTCGGCATCTCCCTGCTGGAGGGCGCGATGTACGGCAAGCCGATGATCTCCAGCGAGATCGGCACCGGCACCAGCTACATCAATATCCATGGCGAGACCGGCCTGGTCGTGCCGCCCAGCCAGCCGGCCGCGTTTCGCGAGGCGATGCGCTGGCTCTGGGAACATCCGCAGCAGGCGGAGGAAATGGGCAGGAATGCGGAGGCCCGCTATCGGCAACTGTTCACCGCCGAGGAAATGGGGCGTCGCTGGAGCGAGCTGTATCGCGAAATTTTGGAGGAAAAGGCTTCCTCCACATGCGCGAAGGCCGCTCGGTAAGGAGCGGCCTTCGGTACAGTTCAGGCAGGCCTGAACCTTGGCATAACAGTGTCGCTTAGCGCCAGAACGGCTTGTTCAGTTCGGCGTAGCGCTGGGCTTCGCTGATGCCGGCATCGGCGAGCAGGCGGGAGTCCAGGCGGGCCAGCTGGCGACGGCTCTGGATGCGGCGCTGCCACAGTTTCATGGTGCCCAGCAGGCTGCTGCTGCGGCGGTTGGAGCGAGCGATGTCGAAAGTGTTGGAACCGAGGGTACGTTCCATGATGTGTCGATCCTTCCCACTTGTGGTGGGTAGTCAGGTTGCCAGTGATTAACTGAGCAATATGATCTGACTAACAGGTCAACAAGAATAGGAACAGTTGCGGAGAATTGCGTTGGATCACCGGGGTGTGTTTCCTGACTGTATGGGTTGTTTCGGAGCGTAACTGTACCGCTCCGCACTTTTATGGTGCGTTACCGAAAGAAACAACGAAGTGTTACAGCTGGAAAATCGAAAGGGCCAGGTCGGCGTGTTGCGCTGGCGGCAAGAAAAAAGGCCGTCGAAAAATGTTTTTACGTGGTTTTTTCTGCTCTGTCCAGACGCCCGGGCGAATTAATCGCCCGGGCGCGGGAAATAGTTGCGGATGAAACGGTTCAGCTTCAACTGGCCAGCATGTGTCCGCGTTCTTCCAGGTTCAGGTGCCAGGCCAGCGCTTCGCGCAACAGGTGGGGGGTATGACCGCCCTTCGCACAGGCCGCCTCGAAGTAATCCAGCAGCGGCGCCTGGTAGGACGGGTGGACACAGTTCTCGATGATCACCCGGGCCCGTTCGCGAGGCGCCAGGCCGCGCAGATCGGCGAGGCCCTGCTCGGTGACGAGGATGTCGACGTCGTGCTCGGTGTGGTCGACGTGGCTGACCATCGGCACCACGCTGGAAATGTTGCCGCCCTTGGCGATCGACTTGGTGACGAAGATCGCCAGGTGCGCGTTGCGGGCGAAGTCGCCGGAGCCGCCGATGCCGTTCATCATCTTCGTGCCGCCGACGTGAGTCGAGTTGACGTTGCCGTAGATGTCGAACTCCAGCGCCGTATTGATGCCGATGATGCCCAGGCGACGCACCACTTCGGGGTGGTTGGAGATTTCCTGCGGGCGCAGCACCAGCTTGTCCTTGTAGCGCTCCAGGTTGCCGAACACATCGGCGTTGCGCCGCGGCGACAGGGTGATCGAGCTGCCCGAGGCGAAGCGCAGCTTGCCGGCGTCGATCAGGTCGAAGGTCGAGTCCTGCAGCACTTCGGAGTACATGGTCAGGTTCTCGAACGGCGACTCGATCAGGCCGCACATCACCGCGTTGGCGATGCTGCCGATACCGGCCTGCAGCGGGCCGAGGCTGTTGCTCATGCGCCCGGCGTCGACCTCGCGCTTGAAGAAATCGATCAGGTGGTTGGCGATGGCCTGGGTCTCGCCGTCCGGCGGCAGCACGGTGGATGGCGAGTCCGGCTGGTCGTTGATGACGATGGCGACGATTTTCTCCGGCGGAATCGGGATCGCCGTGCTGCCGATGCGGTCGTCGACGCGGGTCAGCGGGATCGGCGTGCGGGTCGGCCGGTAGGTCGGGATATAGATGTCGTGCAGGCCTTCCAGATTGGTGCTGTGGGCCAGGTTGATCTCGACGATGACCTGCCTGGCGAAGATCGCGAAGCTCGCCGAGTTGCCCACCGAGGTGGTCGGCACGATGTGGCCCTGCTCGGTGATCGCGGCGGCTTCGATGACGGCGATGTCCGGCAGCTTCAGCTGGTGGTTGCGCAACTGCTCGACGGTTTCCGAGAGGTGCTGGTCGATGAACATCACTTCGCCGGCGTTGATCGCCTTGCGCAGGGTGCTGTCGACCTGGAACGGCATGCGCCGGGCGAGCACGCCGGCTTCGGTGAGCTGCTTGTCGAGGTCGTTGCCGAGGCTTGCGCCGGTCATCAGGCTGATGCGCAGCGGGCGTTCCCTGGCGCGCATGGCCAGCGCCTGGGGGACGGCCTTGGCCTCGCCGGCGCGGGTGAAACCGCTCATGCCGACGGTCATGCCGTCCTGGATCAGGTCGGCGGCTTCGGCCGCACTCATCACCTTGTCGAGCAGGGAGGGCAGGCGCACGCGATCACGGTACATGGAACGAACCTCAGACGACGAATTATTAGAGGCCGCCAGTCTAGGGTTTCCGCGATTTTTCGCCTTTATACCAAGGTCGAAGCGCCATTCAGCGGGCTTATGGGCGGATTGCCAGGACCACCACGCCCGCTGTCACCAGGGCTACGCCGAGCCATTGGCGCAGGTCCAGGCGTTCGCCGAGGAAGGCCACGCCGAGCAGTGCCACCAGCACCACGCTGAACTTGTCCAGCGGCGCCACCAGCGACGCCGGGCCGAGCTTGAGGGCGCGGAAATAGCAGATCCAGGAGGCACCGGTGGCCAGCCCGGAGAGCGCCAGGAACAGCCAGCTGCGCGGCGGGATGCTGCCCGGGGCCGGGAGTTTACCCAGGACCGCGAGGATGCCGCCGAGGCTGACGAGGATCACCAGGGTGCGGATGAAGGTAGCGAAGTCCGAATCGACCTGGTCGAGGCCGATCTTGGCGAAGATCGCGGTCAGCGCGGCGAACAGCGCCGAAAGCAGTGCCCAGAAGGCCCAGGATGCCAGCATGTCGTCCTCCTTCGGGCCTTCTCCACGGGCTGCGCCGCTACAGGGCTTCCAGCTTGGCGTAGCCGAGCATCAGCCACTTGCTGCCTTCGCTCTCGAAGTTCACCTGCACCCGGGCCTGGGCGCCGGCGCCTTCGAAGTTGAGGATAGTCCCTTCGCCGAACAGCGCGTGGCGCACCCGCTGGCCGAGGGAGAAGGGCGTCTCCGGCACCCCGGCGCCGCTGAACAGGCTGCCGCCGGCGCTGCGCGAGGCGCCGCCGTAAGGGCGGCTGACGGTATTGGACAGACGCACTTCCTGGATCAGCGAGGGCGGGATCTCGCGGATGAAGCGCGAAACCTTGTTGTAGGTCTCGCTGCCGTAGAGCCGACGGGTCTCCGCGTAGGTCAGGACCAGTCGCTGCATGGCGCGGGTGACGCCGACGTAGGCCAGGCGGCGTTCCTCTTCCAGGCGGCCGGATTCCTCCAGGCTCATCTTGTGCGGGAACAGCCCTTCCTCCATGCCGACCAGGAACACCAGCGGGAACTCCAGGCCCTTGGCGCTGTGCAGGGTCATCAGCTGGACGCTGTCCTCGTGGGCGTCGGCCTGGGTTTCCCCGGCCTCCAGGGAAGCGTGGCTGAGGAAGGCCTGCAGCGGGGTGAGGTCTTCCTCTTCCTCGCTGTTCTCGAAGGCGCGGGCGGCGCTGACCAGTTCCTCGAGGTTCTCCACCCGGGCCTGGCCTTTCTCGCCTTTTTCTTCCTTGTGGTAGCCGATCAGTCCGGACTGCTCGATCACCGTCTGGGTCATCAGGTGCAGCGGCATGTCCATGACCTTCGCCGAAAGATTCTCGATCAGCTCGACGAAGCCGGTCAGGGCGCTGGCGGCGCGGCCGGGCAGGACCTTGTTGGCGATCATCAGGCGGATCGCCTCCCACATCGACACATCGTTGCCGCGGGCGAATTCGCGGATGCTCTCCACGGTCTTCTCGCCGATGCCGCGTGCCGGCACGTTGACCACCCGTTCCAGCGCCGCGTCGTTGCCGCGGCCGTCGAGCAGACGCAGGTAGGCCATGGCGTTCTTGATCTCGGCACGCTCGAAGAAGCGCTGGCCGCCGTAGATGCGGTAGGGAATCTTCTCCCGCAGCAGGGCTTCCTCCAGCACCCGCGACTGGGCGTTGGAGCGGTAGAGGATGGCGATCTCGCTGCGCGCCAGGCCGCCCTTCAGTGCGCTCTCGATCGACTCGACCACGTAGCGCGCCTCGTCGTGCTCGTTGAACGCGGCGTACAGGCTCAGCGACTCGCCGTCCTCGCCGTCGGTCCACAACTCCTTGCCCAGGCGTCCCTGGTTGTTGGCGATCAGGGCGTTGGCGGCCTTGAGGATCGACGCGGTGGAGCGGTAGTTCTGCTCCAGGCGGATCACCTCGGCGTCGGCGAAGTCGTCGCTGAACTGCTGGATGTTCTCGATCCGCGCGCCACGCCAGCCGTAGATCGACTGGTCGTCGTCGCCGACCACCATCAGGCTGTCGCCGCCCTTGGCGAGGATACGTAGCCAGGCGTACTGCACGGCGTTGGTGTCCTGGAACTCGTCCACCAGGATATGGCGGAAGCGCCGCTGGTAGTGCTCGAGCACGCCGGGATGGTCGCGCCAGAGGTCCAGGGCGCGCAGCAGCAGCTCGGAGAAGTCGATCACCCCGGCGCGGGCGCAGGCCGCCTCGTAGGCTTCGTAGATCTTCAGCATGGTGGCGAGGAACAGGTCGCCGCCGGGCTGGATGTGCTGCGGCCGCAGGCCTTCGTCCTTCTGCCCGTTGATGAACCACTGGGCCTGGCGCGCCGGCCAGCGCTGCTCGTCGAGGCCGAGTTCGCGGATCACCCGCTTGACCAGGCGTTGCTGGTCGTCGCTGTCGAGGATCTGGAAGTTCTCGCTCAGCCCGGCCTCGCGCCAGTGCGCGCGCAGCAGGCGGTGGGCGAGGCCGTGGAAGGTGCCCACCCACATGCCCGCCGGATTGATCCCGAGCAACTGCTCGATGCGGTGGCGCATCTCCGCCGCCGCCTTGTTGGTGAAGGTCACCGACAGGATGCTGTAGGGCGAGGCGTGCTCGACCTGGATCAGCCAGGCGATCCGGTGCACCAGCACGCGGGTCTTGCCCGAGCCGGCACCGGCGAGGACCAGTTGGCGGCCCAGCGGCGCGGCCACGGCCTGGCGCTGCGGGTCGTTGAGGGAGTTCAGCAGGAGGGAGAGGTCGTCGTTCATCGCGGCATTCTACCGGGGCGGGGAAAAACCGGGCAAACCGGGCCGCCATTCGGCGCGGGCCGGCGCAGCGTCGGGCCCGGCTGCGGAAAAATGCTCCCTGCCGGCCTTGGGCAGCCCGCTCGTGCTCGGTTATGCTCCGGCCACTTCGAGGCAGACCACTACAAGAACAAAGCGCCCATGACCTTCCATGTCGAGCCCTTGGCGCTGCCGGGCGGCAGCACCGATGTACTGCGGCTCTATGCCCGTGAAATCGCCATCGAGCGTACCCGGCTCCTCTACCTCGGCTCGCGCACGCCGACCCTGCTCATGCTGCTCGGCGGTGCGACCAGCGCCTGCCTGGTGTGGGGCAAGGTCAGCAGTTGGCTGCTCGGCGGCTGGCTGGTCTGGCTGGTGCTGCTCGCCGTGCTGCGCCTGCTGCAGGTCGCCGCCTTCCAGCGAGCCGACAGCCGTCGCCAGGCCAGCCGCCACTGGCGACGGACTTTCCTGCTCGGCGCCGGCGCTTCGGGCCTGACCCTGGCGTTGGCGGTGATCATGCTGGTCCCGGCCGATGCCTTCCTCCAGCAGGTGCTGGTGTTCGGCCTGGCGGCGGCGGCGATCCTTTCCGCCAGCGTCGCCTATGCGGTGAGCCTGCCGGCCTTCCTCAGCTTCGCCTTGCCGGGGCTGTTGCCGTCGATCGGCTTCCTGCTGCTGCAGCCGCACAGCCTGCTGCAGGGCTGGGGCATGCTCGGCCTGATCCTGCTGGTGGCCTTGCTGGTGGTCGCCGGGCAGATCCACCGGCTGGTGCAGGGCGCGCTGCTGCGACGCTTCCAGACCCAGGCGCTGAACCTGCACCTGGAGCGCGCCAACGCCGAGGCCGAGGCGCTCAACCGCAAGCTCGCCCAGGAGGTCGGCCAGCGACGCCTGGTCGAACGCGAGCTGCGCGCCGCCCGCGATGCGTTGCAGCGCCGGGTGGAGGCGCGCACCGAGGAGCTTGGCGCGACCAGCCAGGCGCTCAGCCAGAGCGAGGCGCGCCTGGCCATGGCCCTGGAGGCCAGCGAGCTGGGGCTGTGGGACTGGGACCTGGAGAGCGGCCGGGTCCAGCATTCCCATCTCGAAGCGATCTTCAGCGACGCCGGAGACGGTCCCGGGGACTATCGCAGGCTGATCGAAAACATCCACCCCGGCGACCTGCCGCGCATCCGTCGCGCCCTCGCCGAACATCTCAAGGGACGCAGCGAGCTATACCGGGTGGAGTACCGCGTGCGCGGCCGGGAGGGCGGCTGGCGCTGGCTGGAGGATCGTGGCCGGGCCATGGCCCGCGATCCGCGGGGACGGGTGACGCGGATGCTCGGCACGCGCAGCGACATCAGCGCGCGCAAGCGCCTGGAAGAGCAGCAGCAACTGGCCGCGACAGTGTTCGAGGCGGCCAGCGAGAGTATCGTGATCCTCGATCCAGCCTACAACCTGCTGGCGGTCAACCAGGCCTTCAGTCGTATCACCGGCTATCGCCGCGAGGACGTGGTCGGGCGCAACGCCAGCCTGCTGGTGAACACTCCCGAGGCCCAGCGCCACTACCGGCAGATCCGCGCCGAGCTGCGCCAGCACGGGCAGTGGCAGGGCGAACTGGTGGATACGCGGAAGAATGGCGACCCTTATCCCCAATGGTTGCAGCTCAACCTGCTACGCGACGGCAACGGCGAGGCGACCCACATCGTCGGCTTCTTCACCGACCTCAGCGCTCGCCGCGATGTGGAGGAGCGCCTGCGCCACCTGCTGCACTACGACGAGCTGACCGGCCTGGCCAACCGCCGGCTGTTCCGCGAGCGCCTGCACGAGGCGGCCCAGCGGGCGCGCCAGGAGGAGGGCGAGCTGGCCCTGCTGCTGATCGACCTGGACCGCTTCAAGCTGCTCAACGACAGCCTCGGCCATGAAGTCGCCGACCAGTTGCTCAGGGAGATGGCCCGGCGCCTGCGGCGCACCGCGCCGGAAGCGAACACCTTGGCGCGCCTGGCCGGCGACGAGTTCGCCATCCTCCTCGATGGCGGCACCGGCGCCGCGGCTCTGTCGCGCCTGGCCGAACGCCTGCTGGCCCAGTTGCGCCAGCCGGTGAGCGTGCTCGGCCACGAGCTGATCCTCGGCGCCTCGCTGGGAATCAGCCTGTTTTCCGAGCAGGCGCGGGAAATTTCAGTGCTGATGAGCCAGGCGAACCTGGCGATGCAACACGCCAAGCAGCTGGGCGGCAACACCTTCCAGTTCTTCCGCGACAACCTGCAGGACAGCACCCTCGAACGCCTGCGCCTGGAAACCCGCCTGCGCAAGGCGATCGAGGAGGGCCAGCTGGACGTGCATTACCAGCCCAAGCTGTGCCTGGCCAGCGGCCGCCCGGACTCGGCCGAGGCGCTGGTGCGCTGGCACCATCCGGAGGATGGCATGATCCCGCCGGCGACCTTCGTCGGCCTGGCCGAGGAGTGCGGGTTGATCGGCGAGATCGGCGAGTTCGTCCTGCGCCGGGCCTGCCTGCAGGCCGCCGAGTGGAACGCGCGCGGCCTGTCCGTGAGGGTCTCGGTTAACCTCTCGGTGCACCAACTGCGCCAGGGCGACCTGCTCGAGGTGGTGCGCTCGGCGCTGGCCGACAGCGGCCTGCCGGCGGCGCAACTGGAGCTGGAACTGACCGAGAGCCAGTGGCTGGACGCCCTCGACAGCGTCCTGGCGACCTTCCGCCAGTTGCGCGAGATGGGCGTGAAGCTGTCGATCGACGATTTCGGCACCGGCTACTCCTCGCTCAGCTACCTGAAACGCCTGCCGCTGGACTACCTGAAGATCGACCAGTCGTTCGTCCGCGACCTGACCCAGAACGGCGAGGACGCGGCGATCATCCGGGCGATCATCGCCATGGCCCACAGCCTTGACCTGAAAGTGGTCGCCGAAGGCGTGGAAACCATGGAGCAGCGGGACTTCCTGGTGGCCCAGCGCTGCGACGAGTTGCAGGGCTACCTGATCGGCCGGCCGCTACCGGCCCACGCGGTGGAAGAAGGTTTGCGCCAGGCTCGTTGAATGCGCGCCGGCGGAGTATGCTGTAGCCCTTTCGACTCCCGCGAATTAAGGACGATTCATGCGCTCGAAGCCGCTTCTCCCCGCCCTCCTGCTGGTGGGCGCCGGGCTCTCCCCGCTGGCCCAGGCCAGCAGCGACGACTCCTGCTACCCCGACTGGTCGCTGGTCGGCGGCGGCGCCTGCGATACCCTGCCGTTCCTCGCCCCGGGCAATGACACCCGCGCCAACCTGCGTCTGCTGCTGGCCGACGCCGGCCACTGGCGGCTGGTGGAGGCGCCGCCCTCGGAGGAAGAGAAGCTCGAAGGCTACGGCCTGGTGCCGTTCGGCCTGTTCCGCCTGCTGCCCGGCGACGGCAGCCAGCCGCCCGCACCGCCGGCGGCGAGCGAAGCCGAGACAGCGCCGCCCGCGCCAGCTCCCTCGCCGCTGGCCGAACTGGCCCGGCAGATGGGCGCCGAAGCGCTACCGGAAAAGATCGCCGGCGCCGAATTCTTCGAGGGCGAGGGCAGCCGCTGCCGCAGCAACGACCAAGACAGCGCGCTGGCGTTCCTCCGCCAGGTGCGTGACGCCGGGCTGGCCGAGGCGGAGACCAGGGCCCTGGCCAACAGCCGCCTGGACTTGCTCGGTGCCTGCGGCTGGGAACAAGAGGAACTGGGCGGTGTGCTCGCGCATGGCGTCGAGTCGGCCGAGGGCAAGCCCTTCGCCGCCTACCTGGCGGCCGCGGCGGACTTCTACAGCGGTCGCTTCGCCGAAGCCGAACAAGGCTTCAAGGCGTTGCAGGACGCGCCGCAACCCTGGTTGAAGGAGACCGCCCTGTACCTGCAGGCGCGCACCCTGCTCAACGCCGCCCAGCAGAACGCCTTCGACGACATGGGCTTCCCCGAGCTGCAGAACGTCGACAAGGCTCGCCTGGAACAGACCCGCAGCGCCCTGGAGGCCTACTTGCAGGCGTACCCGAAGGGCCTCTACGCTGCCTCGGCCAGGGGCCTGCAGCGGCGCGTGCACTGGCTGGCCGGCGACCAGCGGCAACTGGCCCAGGACTACGCCGCGCAGTTCGCCGAGGCCGAGCAAGGGCAGCGTAACATGGCCCTGGAAGAGCTGGTCCAGGAGGTCGACAACAAGCTCCTGAGCGGTATCCAGCTCGGCGACATCCAGACCCCGCTGCTGCTGGCGGTGGCCGACCTGGTGCAGATGCGTGCCCACGATCCGTCGAGCCCGCGCAACTTCACCTGGGAAACGCTGCAGGGCCAGCAGGCCAGCTTCGCCGCGCATCCCGAACTGTTCGCCTACCTGCAGGCGGCCTATCGCTTCTATGTCGACCAGGACCCGGCGAAGACCCTCGAAGCGTTGCCGCAAAAGGTCGGCAGCCTCGACTACGTCGGCTTCAGCCAGCAGACCCTGCGCGGGCTGGCGCTGGAGCAGCAGAAGGACTGGAAAGCCGCCGAGGCGCTCTGGCTGGAACTGTTGCCGCAGGCCGCGCAGCCGTACCAGAAGGGCCAGTTGCAGTTGGCCCTGGCGCTCAACTACGAGCGCAGCGGCCAGTTGGAAAAGGTCTTCGCCGAAGGTTCGCCGGTCCAGGAGCCGTTGCTGCGCAGTATCCTCCTGCGCAACGTCGCCGACGCCGCGCTGTTGCGCCGCCAGGCCAAGCAGGGCGCGACGGCGGAAGAGCGCGATACCGCGCTGTTCACTCTCCTTTACAAGGACCTGCGCCGCAGCCGCTTCGCCGACTTCGGCAAGGACTTCGCGCTGCTCGGCGAAACCCCCTCGCAGACCAAGCTGGGCACCAGCCTCGGCTATGTCTACGGCGCCGGCAACAGCCTGGAGCTGTTCCGCTGGAAGGGCGACAAGGCCGAGTCCGGCTACGTTTGCCCGGCCATCGCCGAGTCGGCCGCGGCGCTGGCCGCCGATGACAAGGACCCGAAGGGCCTGAACTGCCTGGGCGAATTCATCCTGCGCAACGGCCTCGACGGCATGCCGCTGGACGACCAGCCCGAGGCCAGCGAGCTGGGCGGCACCCCGAGCGGTTTCAAGGGCGAGGTGTACTCCCGGCTGGATGGCTACCGCCAGGTCATGGACAACGCCAAGGCGTCGCGCGAAGACAAGGCCTACGCGCTGTTCCGCGCGATCAACTGCTTCGCCCCGGCCGGCTACAACACCTGTGGCCAGCAGGACATCCCGCAGGCCGAGCGCAAGCAATGGTTCCGTACGCTCAAGTCGACCTACGCCGACAGCTCCTGGGCCAAGGAACTGAAGTACTACTGGTGAGGCGCTGGCGAGCCTGGTTGGCGGGCCTGCTGCTGGGCCTGTCGCTGTTGCCGCCCGCCGAAGCCGCGGTGCGCGCCGAGGACTACGACGCCTTCTGGCTGTGGAGCGGCGTCGCGCCGCAGCCGGCGCTGGCGCGGGCCGAGACGCTGTACATCCTGCAGGGGCAGATCAGCCAGTCGCGCCGGCGCCCCGGCGAGGGCGTGCGGCTGATCGCCCAGGGCATCTCGGTGCCGCGCCTGGCGCGGGGCGAGGTCTGGGTGGTCTATCGCGCCCATACCCTGCGCTGGACGCCGCAGATCTACCAGGCCGTGCTGAACCAGGTGCAGCGCTGGAAGCGTGCCGGCAACCCGGTGGTCGGCATCCAGATCGACTTCGATGCACGTACCCGCTACCTCGACGAGTACGTCGATTTCCTCCGCGACCTGCGCCGGCGCCTGCCCCGCGAGTACCGCCTGAGCATCACCGGGCTGCTCGACTGGGGCAGCAACGCCGAGCCGGCGGCGATCAACCGGCTCAAGGGCGTGGTCGACGAAGTGGTGGTGCAGACCTACCAGGGCCGCCACAGCATTGCCAACCACGCCGCCTACCTGCCGCGGGTCAGCCGCCTGCAACTGCCGTACCGGATCGGCCTGGTCCAGGGCGGCGACTGGCAAGCCCCCGACTACCTGGAAAAGAGCACCTGGTTCAGGGGCTACGTGGTGTTCCTGCTCAACCCTCAGTGAGCGCAGCCGCAAGCGCCCTTGCCGGCACACCCGCCGCTGCGTTCGGCCTGCGGCTGGCGGGTGTCCTGGCCGGGCTGGAGATCGCGCATCAGTAGCGCGTAGCGCAGGTCCAGGCCTTCCGGCAGCGCCAGGTAGACCACGTGGCCATTGCCCGGCGCCACCTCGATGGCTTCGCCGGCGGCGTTGCGCAGGTCCTTCACGCGCAGGCTCAGGTTGCCTCGCGGAGTCATCAGTTCGACGCTGTCGCCGCGCTGGAAGCGGTTCTTCACCTCCACCTCGGCCAGTCCGTCGCGGCGTTCGCCGGTGAGCTCACCGACGAACTGCTGGCGCTCGGACAGCGAATGGCCGTGCTGGTAGTTCTGGTACTCGTCGTGCACGTGGCGGCGCAGGAAGCCCTCGGTGTAGCCGCGGTGGGCGAGGGACTCCAGGGTGTCCATCAGGCCGCGGTCGAACGGTCTGCCGGCCGCTGCGTCGTCGATCGCCTGGCGGTAGACCTGGGCGGTGCGCGCTACGTAGTAGTGGGACTTGGTGCGGCCCTCGATCTTCAGCGAATGCACGCCGATCCGCGCCAGCCGCTCGACGTGCTGCACGGCGCGGAGGTCCTTGGAGTTCATGATGTAGGTGCCGTGTTCGTCCTCGAAGGCGGCCATCGGTTCGCCGGGACGGTTGCCTTCCTCCAGGAGGAATACCTGGCCGGTCGGCGCGCCGCGTCCCAGGGTCGGCTCCAGCGCCACCACGTTGCCCAGTTCGTCCTCGCGGCCTGCCACCGCCTTGTATTCCCAGCGGCAGGCATTGGTGCAGGTGCCCTGGTTGGGGTCGCGGCGGTTGATGTAGCCGGACAGCAGGCAGCGCCCGGAATAGGCCATGCACAAGGCGCCGTGGACGAACACTTCCAGCTCCATGTCCGGGACCTGCTGGCGGATTTCCTCGATCTCCTCCAGCGACAGCTCGCGGGAAAGGATCACCCGGGTCAGACCCTGCTGCCGCCAGAACTGCACCGCGGCCCAGTTCACCGCGTTGGCCTGCACCGACAGGTGGATGGGCATCTGCGGGAAATGCTGGCGAACCAGCATGATCAGGCCCGGATCGGACATGATCAGCGCGTCGGGGCCCATGGCGATCACCGGCTCCAGGTCGCGCAGGAAGGTCTTCAGCTTGGCGTTGTGCGGGGCGATGTTGACCACCACGTAGAAGCGCTTGCCGAGCGCGTGGGCCTCGGCGATGCCTTCGGCCAGCTGGGCGTGGTCGAAATCGTTGTTGCGTACCCGCAGGCTGTAGCGCGGCTGCCCGGCGTAGACGGCATCGGCGCCGTAGGCGAAGGCATAGCGCATGCTTTTCAGGGTGCCGGCGGGGCACAGCAGTTCGGGGCGGAGGGCGGTGGCGGTCATGGTTCGGGCTCGCAACGACGTGGGCGCGCGACTCTAGCCGAGTGCGCGCCGGGCGATCCTGAGCCGGATCAATGTCCGCGTCATTCCAGCCAGCGTCGTCCCTGCAGTTCCAGCAGCAGTTGCGCCTGTTCCGGACCGTTGCTGCCGGCCGGGTAGGGCCGCGGGCTCTGGTAGTGCTCGCGCCAGCCGGCGAGGATCGGGTCGACCCAGCTCCAGGCGGCCTCTACCTCGTCGCGGCGCATGAACAGCGTCGAGTCGCCCTCGATCACGTCCAGCAGCAGGCGTTCGTAGGCGTCCCAGCGCCGCTTGTTGCGGCTGAAGGCCTCGGCCAGGTTGAGATCCAGCTCCACCGGCTCCAGCTGCATGCCCTTGCCCGGGGTCTTGGCCATCAGTTGCACGCTGATCCGCTCTTCCGGCTGCAACCTTATCCACAGGCGGTTGGCCGGCCCGCCGCCGCCGTCGATCAGGCTGTGCGGCACCGGCTTGAACTGGATGACGATCTCCGAGCACTTGCGCGCCATGCGCTTGCCGGTGCGCAGGTAGAACGGCACCCCGGCCCAGCGCCAGTTCTCCACTTCGGCCTGGAGCGCGACGAAGGTCTCGGTATCGCTGTCGTTGTCGACGTTTTTCTCGAAGTAGTACGCCGGCACCTCCTGTCCGCCGATCCTGCCGGCGGCGTACTGGCCGCGTACCGTCTTGTCCTGCACGTCGAGCCCGGAGATCGGCTTCAGCGCCTGCAGCACCTTGAGCTTCTCGTTGCGCACCGCCTCGGCGTCGAAACGCACCGGCGCCTCCATCGCCACCAGGCAAAGCAACTGGAGCAGATGGTTCTGCACCATGTCGCGCATCGCCCCGGCGTGGTCGTAGTAGCCGCCGCGGTTCTCCACGCCGAGGGTCTCGTTGACGCTGATCTGCACGTGATCGATGTGCGCCGCGCGCCAGACCGGCTCGAACAGCGCATTGGCGAAGCGCAGGGCCATCAGGTTCTGCACGGTTTCCTTGCCCAGGTAGTGGTCGATGCGGAACACCCGCGACTCGTCGAACACCCGCCCGATGGCCTGGTTGATCGTCCGCGCCGAGTCCAGCGAATGGCCCAGCGGTTTTTCCAGCACGATGCGCGCCTGCGGCCCGGCGAGGCCGGCGATGGCGAGGTTCTGCGCGATCGGCGCGAACAGGCTCGGCGAAGTCGCCAGATAGTGCACCAGCACCCGGCCCTCGCTGCTCTTCAGGTGCCGCGCGAGACGGCCGAAGTCGGCGCTCTGCGAGGCGTCCATGGCCAGGTAGTCGAGGCGCGCGGCGAAACCTTTCCATTGTTCGGCGGCGAACTCGCTGCGCGCGACCACCGCGCGGACGTTGCGCTCGGCGAGGGCGAGGAAAGCGGCGTTGTCCAGTGCGCTGCGGGCGAGGGCGAAGATCCGCGTATCGGCCGGCAGGCGATCTTCCCGATGCAGGCGGTAGAGCGCCGGCAGCAGCTTGTGCAGGGCCAGGTCGCCGGTACCGCCGAAGACCAGGATGTCGCAGGACGTTGGAGTGGCTGGTGTACTCAAGGCAAGCTCCCGACGGCGTTGGCTGGGCGTGGCTGACTGTTTGTAGTATAACTACAAGGTTACTACAGAGAGTCGAGTCCAGCCTGTGAACCTGCTGCAGCACATAGCCCAGTCCCGCCAACAGCTCCGCAAGTCGGAGCTCAAGGTCGCCGATCACGTTCTCAACGATCCGGCGTCGGTCATGCATAGCTCCATGGCCGAACTGGCCCATGGAGTAGGGGTCAGCGAGCCGACCATCGTGCGCTTCTGCCGCGCCATCGGCTGCAGCGGCTTCCAGGACCTCAAGCTGAAGCTGGCGCAGAGCCTGGCGGCCGGCGCCAGCTTCGGCCAGTTCTCGATCCACGAAAGCGACTCGGTGGCTGACTTCAGCCTGAAGATCTTCGACACCACGCTGCACAGCCTGATGGAAGTCCGCGAGCACCTGGACACCCACGCCCTGGAGCGCGCCATCGCCGCCATCGCACATGCCCAGCGCGTGGAGTTCTACGGCTTCGGCGCTTCCGGCGCGGTGGCCGCGGATGCCCAGCACAAGTTCTTCCGCCTGCTGCTGTCGGCGGCGGCCTACTCCGACCCACACATGCAGGCGATGTCGGCGGTGACCCTCAAGCCCAGCGACGTGGCCATCTGCATTTCCCAGTCGGGCCGCTCGAAGGACCTGCTGATCACCGCCAACCTGGTCCGCGAGGCAGGCGCCACGCTGATCACCCTGTGCCCGAGCCAGACCCCGCTGGCCGACCTGGCCACGGTCAACCTGGCGATCGACGTGCACGAGGACACCGACATCTACACCCCGCTGACCTCACGCATCGCCCACCTGGTAGTGATCGACGTGCTGGCGATGGGCGTGGCCATGGCCCGCGGCCCGGACCTGGTCAACCACCTCAAGAGCGTCAAGCGCAGCCTGCGCAGCCTGCGCCTGTCGCCGAAAGTGATGAAGAACCAGGAGGAGCGCGGCGAGCCGTCCTGAGGCGCCGCCGGGAAGGCATAACGCAGTCTTCACCGGCCTGCCGCCAAACCGTCACATTGCTGCGCGATGCTCGCGACTCCAGCCAGTCGGCCATGGGAGACGCGAGATGCCCCGTCATAGCGATGCCAATGCCCAGCACGTGGATTCGAAAACCCGCCGCAAGCTCGAAGACCAGCGGCGCATGCAATTCCGCCGGGCGATCGAGGACCACTGCGAAGAACTGCGCCTGCGCCAGGAGCTGGCCGACTACCCCGAACTGGTAGCCGCCGCCTACCTCAGTTCGAACCGCCAGGGCCGGCGAAGCGCCCAGCGAGCTGGCTGATCAGCGCCCGTTCCTCGCGCACGAAGGCGACGAACGCCTGGGCCACCGGGCTCAGGCGCTTGCCCTTGGCGTGTACCAGGCACCAGCTGCGATAGAGCGGCAATTCCTCCACCGGTAGTTCGCGCAGCAGGCCGCTGGCCAGTTCCTGGTGCGCCGCGTGGCGCGGCAGCAGGGCCAGGCCGAGACCGGCGATCACTCCTTCGCGCAGGGACTCCAGCGAGGCGATCTCCTGGATCTGCGAGAAGTGCGCGCGACGCTGCTGGAAGAACTCCTCGCAGGCCTTGCGGGTGCCCGAGCCCGGCTCGCGGACCAGCAGCGGAAAGGGTTCCAGGTCCTTCAGGGCCAGCTTCGCGGCGTTGCACAGCGGATGGTCCGGCGGCGCCACGGCGATGATCGGGTTGTTCAGGAAGGGCAGGAACTCCAGGGCCATGTCCTGCGGTACCAGGGACATGATCACCAGGTCGTCGCGGTTGTCGGCCAGGCGCTTGATCACCTGGGTGCGGTTGACCACCGTCAGGCTCAGGCTGACTTCCGGATGCAGGTTCTGGAACGCCTTGAACAGGTGCGGGGTGATGTACTTGGCGCTGGACTCCACCGCCAGGCGCAACTGGCCCTGCAGCGAGCCCTTCAGGTCCGAGAGCTGCATGTCCAGGCTTTCCAGGCGCTGGAACAGGTCGGTGCTGGTCTTCAGCAGGGCTTCGGCGGCGTCGGTCAGGTAGAGCTTCTTGCCGACATACTCGAACAGCGGCTGGCCGACCAGCTCTTCCAGCTGGCGGATCTGCAGGCTGACCGCCGGCTGGGTCAGGGCCATTTCCTCCGCCGCCCGGCTGTAGGAGCGGCTCTCGCATACGGCACGAAAAACCTGAAGCTGCCGTAATGTCATACGCATCAACGACTTACGCATTCCAGTCACACTCTGACCGAGATCGGTCGGGCGACTATAAAGCTTTTCTAATGGCTATCCCAATAATTATTGATTTTTGTTAATCGCCCTCGCGGGGGTAGGGTAAAAGCGCGACCGGGAGCTGCCTGCCGGTCATGCAGCGACCGGAATATCCGGATCGACCGTACCAGGTTCCCAACCCCGAAGAGGGAGACCTCCGTGATCAAGAAGATCCTGATCGCCAACCGTGGCGAGATCGCCGTCCGCATCGTGCGTGCCTGCGCCGAGATGGGCATCCGCTCGGTGGCCGTCTACTCCGAGGCTGATCGCCATGCGCTGCACGTCAAGCGCGCCGACGAAGCCCACAGCATCGGCGCGGACCCGCTGGCCGGCTACCTCAACCCGCGCGCCCTGGTGAACCTGGCGGTGGAAACCGGCTGCGACGCCCTGCATCCCGGCTATGGCTTCCTCTCGGAAAACGCCGAACTGGCGGAAATCTGCGCGGAGCGCGGCATCAAGTTCATCGGCCCGTCGGCGCAAGTGATCCGCCGCATGGGCGACAAGACCGAGGCCCGCCGCAGCATGATCGCCGCCGGCGTGCCCTGCACCCCCGGCACCGAAGGCAACGTCGCCGACCTCGCCGAGGCCCTGCGCGAAGCCGAGCGGATCGGCTACCCGGTGATGCTCAAGGCCACCTCCGGCGGTGGCGGTCGCGGCATCCGTCGCTGCAACAGCCGCGAGGAGCTGGAGCAGGCGTTCCCGCGGGTGATCTCCGAGGCGACCAAGGCCTTCGGCAGCGCCGAGGTATTCCTCGAGAAGTGCATCGTCAATCCCAAGCACATCGAGGCGCAGATCCTCGCCGACTCCTTCGGCAACACCGTGCACCTGTTCGAGCGCGACTGCTCGATCCAGCGTCGCAACCAGAAGCTCATCGAGATCGCCCCGAGCCCGCAGCTCACCCCCGAACAGCGCGCCTACATCGGCGACCTGGCGGTGCGCGCGGCCAAGGCGGTGGGCTACGAGAACGCCGGCACCGTGGAGTTCCTGCTCGCCGACGGCGAGGTGTACTTCATGGAGATGAACACCCGGGTCCAGGTGGAGCACACCATCACCGAGGAGATCACCGGCATCGACGTGGTCCGCGAGCAGATCCGCATCGCTTCCGGGCTGGAGCTGTCGGTCAAGCAGGACGACATCATCCACCGCGGCTACGCCCTGCAATTCCGCATCAACGCCGAGGACCCGAAGAACAACTTCCTGCCCTCGTTCGGCAAGATCACCCGCTACTACGCTCCCGGCGGTCCCGGCGTGCGCACCGACACGGCGATCTACACCGGCTACACCATCCCGCCGTACTACGACTCGATGTGCCTGAAGCTGATCGTCTGGGCGCTGACCTGGGAAGAAGCCCTCGATCGCGGCCTGCGTGCCCTCGACGACATGCGCGTGCAGGGGGTCAAGACCACCGCCCCGTACTACCAGGAAATCCTCCGCAACCCGGAATTCCGCAGCGGCCAGTTCAACACCAGCTTCGTCGAAAGCCACCCGGAACTGACCCGGTACTCGATCAAGCGCAACCCGTCGCACCTGGCCATCGCCATCGCCACCGCCATCGCGGCCCACGCCGGCCTGTAAGGGAAGGAGCAGAACATGAGCAACACCATCCAAGCGAAGAAGACCGGCGTCACCGATACCATCCTGCGCGACGCCCACCAGTCGCTGCTGGCGACCCGCATGCGCACCGAGGACATGCTGCCGATCTGCGACAAGCTCGACCGCGTCGGCTACTGGTCGCTGGAAGTCTGGGGCGGCGCCACCTTCGACGCCTGCGTGCGCTTCCTCAAGGAAGATCCATGGGAGCGCCTGCGCAAGCTCAAGGCGGCGCTGCCCAACACCCGCCTGCAAATGCTCCTGCGCGGGCAGAACCTGCTCGGCTACCGCCACTACAGCGACGATGTGGTGCGCGCCTTCGTGGCCAAGGCGGCGGTCAACGGCATCGACGTGTTCCGCATCTTCGACGCGATGAACGACGTGCGTAACCTGCGCGTCTCCATCGAGGCGGTGAAGGCCGCCGGCAAGCACGCCCAGGGCACCATCTGCTACACCACCAGCCCGGTGCACACCATCGAGGCCTTCGTCGCCCAGGGCAAGGCGATGGCCGACATGGGCGTCGACTCCATCGCCATCAAGGACATGGCCGGCCTGCTCACCCCCTACGCCACCGGCGACCTGGTCAAGGCGTTGAAGGACGCCCTGCCGCTGGACGTGGTGGTGCATTCCCACGACACCGCCGGCGTCGCCAGCATGTGCCAGCTCAAGGCCGTGGAAAACGGTGCCGACCGCATCGACACGGCGATCTCCAGCATGGCCTGGGGCACCAGCCACCCGGGCACCGAATCGATGGTCGCGGCGCTGCGTGGCACCCCGTACGACACCGGCCTGGACCTGGAGCTGATCCAGGAAATCGGCATGTACTTCCACGCGGTGCGCAAGAAGTACCACCAGTTCGAGAGCGAATTCACCGGCGTGGATACCCGCGTGCAGGTCAACCAGGTGCCGGGCGGGATGATTTCCAACCTGGCCAACCAGCTCAAGGAGCAGGGCGCGCTGAACCGTATGGGCGAGGTGCTCGAGGAAATCCCGCGGGTCCGCGCCGACCTCGGTTTCCCGCCGCTGGTGACGCCGACTTCGCAGATCGTCGGCACCCAGGCGTTCTTCAACGTGCTCGCCGGCGAGCGCTACAAGACCATCACCAACGAGGTCAAGCTGTATCTGCAGGGCCGTTATGGCAAGGCCCCCGGCGAGGTCAACGAGCAACTGCGGCGCCAGGCCATCGGCAGCGAGGAAGTCATCGACGTGCGCCCGGCCGACCTGATCAAGCCGGAGCTGAACAAGCTGCGCAGCGAGATCGGCAACCTGGCCAAGTCCGAGGAAGACGTACTCACCTACGCGATGTTCCCGGACATCGGGCGCAAGTTCCTCGAAGAGCGTGAGGCCGGCACCCTGAAGCCCGAGGAACTGCTGCCGATTCCCACCGGCAAGGGTGTCGCCGCCGCCGGCGCGGAAGGCACGCCGACCGAGTTCGTCATCGACGTGCACGGCGAGACCTACCGCGTCGACATCACCGGGGTCGGCGTGAAGAGCGACAACAAGCGGCACTTCTACCTGTCCATCGACGGCATGCCGGAAGAAGTGGTGTTCGAGCCGCTCAACGAATATGTCGCCGGCTCCGCCAGCGGCCGCAAGCACGCCAGCGAGCCGGGCCACGTCAGCACCACCATGCCGGGCAACATCGTCGACGTGCTGGTGAAGGAAGGCGACAGCGTCAAGGCCGGCCAGGCGGTGTTGATCACCGAGGCGATGAAGATGGAAACCGAGGTCCAGGCCGGCATCGCCGGTACGGTCAAGGCGATCCACGTGGCCAAGGGCGACCGGGTCAACCCGGGCGAGATCCTGATCGAGATTGCGGGCTGACCGCGACAGACGGTTAAAGTCCCTGGGGGAGCATGATGCTCCCCTTTTTTTATCGATGCCGGCGTCCTGCCGCGTGCGCCTGTGCAAAGGGGTGGGACATCGGTGGCTGTCCACCCTGCCAGGATGCGCCCGGCGCGCGCGCCGCCTAGAATGCCGCCTCTGCCCAACGGCGCGTCGCGCCGCAGGCGCTGACTATCGGGAAGCCCAGGTGTCCTCTTTACCACCCACAACCAGCCGCCAGCCTTCGCTGCTTGGCGGTTCGATGATCATCGCCGGCACCGCCGTCGGCGCCGGAATGTTCTCCCTGCCCATCGCCATGTCCGGCATCTGGTTCGGCTGGTCAGTGGCGGTGTTCCTGCTCACCTGGTTCTGCATGCTGCTGTCGGGGATGATGATCCTCGAGGCCAACCTCAACTACCCGGTGGGCTCGAGCTTCTCGACCATCACCCGCGACCTGCTCGGCCAGGGCTGGAATGTGGTCAACGGGCTGAGCATCGCCTTCGTCCTCTATATCCTCACCTATGCCTATATCTCCGGCGGCGGCTCGATCATCGGCTACACCCTGTCCAGCGGCCTCGGCGTGAGCCTGCCGGAAAAGCTCGCCGGGCTGCTGTTCGCCCTGGCGGTGGCGCTGGTGGTGTGGTGGAGCACCCGCGCGGTGGACCGCATCACCACGCTGATGCTCGGCGGCATGATCATTACCTTCGGCCTCTCCATCAGCGGCCTGCTCGGGCGCATCCAGCCGGCGATCCTGTTCAACCGCGGCGAGCCGGACGCGGTCTACTGGCCCTACCTGCTGGCGACCCTGCCGTTCTGCCTGACTTCCTTCGGTTACCACGGCAACGTGCCGAGCCTGATGAAGTACTACGGCAAGGACCCGCAGCGGATCAGCCGTTCGCTGTGGATCGGCACCCTGATAGCCCTGGCCATCTACCTGCTGTGGCAGGCCAGCACCCTGGGCACCATCCCCCGCGAGCAGTTCAAGGGCATCATCGCCGGCGGCAGCAACGTCGGCACCCTGGTGGAATACCTGCACCGGATCACCGCGTCGGATTCGCTGAACGCGTTGCTCACCACCTTCTCCAACCTGGCGGTGGCCAGCTCCTTCCTCGGCGTGACCCTCGGCCTGTTCGACTACCTGGCCGACCTGTGCAAGTTCGACGACAGCCACTTCGGACGTTTCAAGACCGCATTGCTGACCTTCGTCCCACCGACCATCGGCGGGCTGTTGTTCCCCAACGGCTTCATCTACGCCATCGGTTTCGCCGGGCTGGCCGCGGCGTTCTGGGCGGTGATCGTCCCGGCGCTGATGGCGCGGGCTTCGCGCAAGCGCTTCGGCAGCCCGCTGTTCCGCGCCTGGGGCGGCACGCCGGCGATCGTGCTGGTGCTGCTGTTCGGCGTGGCCAACGCGGTCGCGCACATCCTCGCCAGCCTGCACTGGCTGCCGGAGTACCGTTGAGCGACCGCCAGGGCCTGCCAGGGGACTAGCCGCGCAGCGCCGCCAGCGCTTGCCGCTGGCGGCCTTCCTCGTCGAAGTTGGAAGGATCGAGCCAGCGCTCGAACGCCGCCCGTCGCGCCGGCCATTCGCTGTCGAGCAGGGAGAACCAGGCGGTGTCGCGGTTGCGCTGCTTGACCACCATGTGCTGGCGGAAGGTGCCTTCGTAGGTGAAGCCCAGGCGTTCGGCGGCGCGCATCGAGCGGGCGTTGCCGGCATTGCACTTCCACTCCAGGCGGCGGTAGCCGAGGCGGCCGAGGGCGAGTTCGGCGAGCAGGTAGACCGCCTCGGTAGACCCCGGCGTGCGCTGCATCGGCGCGCCGAAGGCGATATGGCCGATTTCGATGACGCCATCCTTCGGCGTGATCCGCAGATAGCTGAGCAGGCCGACGGCGCATCCTGTGCGCCTGTCGCGCACGGCGAAGAACAGCGGGTCGCGGCTGGCCGCCTGGCCGGCCAGCCAGGCGTCGAACGCCGCGCGCTCGGCGAACGGGCCGTAGGCCAGGTATTCCCACAGCAGGGGATCGGCGTCAGGTCCTTGCAGGGCGCCCCACAGGTCGTCGCCGTGGTCTTGCGGGTCGAGCGGTTCGAGCTTGACGAAGCGGCCGTCGAGCGGGGCGTGGGGCGGAGTGGCGACGGGGCGCCAGTTCAAGGGTTCGCGCATGGTGGGCCTCAGAGAATCCTGCGGTACTGGAGGAAACCGGATTTGTCGGCGATGCGGTCGTACAGCTTCATCGCGTCGCTGTTGCTCTCGTGGGTCAGCCAGTGCACCCGCGAACAGCCGGCGGCGCCGGCCTCGGCGTAGACGTGCTCGATCAGCCGGCGCCCAACGCCTTCGCCGCGCAGGCCCTCGGCGACGAACAGGTCCTGCAGGTAGCAGTAGTCGCCGAGGGTCCAGCAGGAGCGGTGGTAGATCCAGTGCACCAGGCCCACGGCGCGCCCGTCGAGCCAGGCGAGGGCGGCGTTCATCGGTTCGTCGGCGTCGAGGAAGCGCTGCCAGGTGGCGTCGCTGGTGGCGGCGGCGATCTCGGTCCTGTAGAAGCGCTGGTAGCCCTCCCACAGCGGCAGCCAGGCGGCGTGGTCGGCGGCGCCGACGGGACGAATCTGCAGGGACGTGCTCATGGCTCGGTTCCATGTCCGGGTAAAGGTGCCTCCAGACTAGGTCGGGAAATGGTCCGCTAGAAGATCCATTGCTGGTCAATTCCACAGGTCCAATCCACACTGGCGCTTTCTTCCCTCCGAGACCGCCATGGCCACCGTACTGCCCTTCGACGCCGCCGGCATCCACCTCGACCCCGCCCAGGGCCTGGCCCGCCAGCTCTACGCCGCGCTGCGCGAACGGATCCTCGACGGCCGCCTCGGCAGCCGCACGCGGATGCCCGCCAGCCGTGAGCTGGCCCAGGCCCTGAAGGTTTCGCGCAACACCGTGGTGCGGGCCTATGAACAGTTGCACGCCGAGGGTTATATCGACGGACGCACTGGCGACGGCACCTACGTTGCCGAGTTGCAGGAAATTCCAGGCAGGGCCGCCGCCGTCGCTCCGACCGCTCCCGCGCCGCGCGGCCCGGCGGCCCTGGCGCCGCCGCCGGAAGGCGCGCCGCGAGCGTTCCGCGTCGGTGTGCCGGCCTTCGACCTGTTCCCCTTCGACACCTGGGCGCGTCTGCAGGCGCGCTTCTGGCGCAACCCGCCGGCGGACTGCCTGGGCTACGGCGATCCGGCCGGCGAGGCGCGCCTGCGCGAGCTGATCGCCGCCTATCTGCGCAGCGCTCGCGGCCTGCGCTGCGAGGCGGAACAGGTGATCGTCACCCATGGCGCCCAGCAGGCCATCCGCCTGTGCGCCGAGGTGCTGCTCGAGAACGGCGATCCGGTGGCTGTGGAGAACCCCGGCTACCGCGCGGCACGCCTGGCCTTCGCCGCGGCCGGCGCGCTGCCCCGCGGGATCGACATCGACGCCGAGGGCCTGCGCAGCGACCAGCTCGCGCGCGTTGCCGGCTGCCGCCTGGCCTATGTCACCCCCTCGCACCAGTACCCTACCGGCGTCACCCTGTCGCTGGCGCGGCGCCTGGAGCTGCTGGAATGGGCCGAGCGCGCCGACGGCTGGATCGTCGAGGACGACTACGACGGCGAGTATCGCTACAGCGGTACGCCACTGGCGCCGCTGGCCGCGCTGGATCGACAGGGTCGGGTGCTCTACGTCGGGACCTTCTGCAAGATCGCCTTTCCGGCGCTGCGCCTGGGCTACCTGGTGGTCCCGCCGGCGCTGGTCGAGCGCTTCCGCCAGCGCCGGGCCATCGAGGTACGCCATTCGGAGGTGGGCACCCAGCGGGTCATGGCCGACTTCATCGCCGAGGGGCATTTCCAGCGCCATGTCCGCCGCATGCGCCGCGCCGCCCGCGCCCGCCGCGACGCCTTGCTGCGGGGCTGGCCAGAGGTGCCGGGCTGCCAGCCTTTGCCGGCGGTGGAGGCGGGGCTGCACCTGTGCGTGCGGGTCGACAGCCTGGCGCGGGAGCGGGCCCTGATCGCCGCGGCGGCAGCCGTCGGGGTGGAAATCAGCGCCTTGAGCGATTACTGGATGGATGGCTCCGGCGTTGCGCCAGACCACCGCGCGGGCCTGGTGCTGGGCTTCGCGGCAGTGCCCGAAGCGCGTATCGACGAGGCGCTGCGGGCGTTGCGCAAGGCCTGGCGGCGGCAGGCTTTGGTTGGACCCGTTGCCGCGACTGACTAGAATGCCCCCGGATCACCCTCTCGCCCAGGAGCAGCCATGAGTGTCGCCCTTTCCGCCGCGCCCGAGCGTAAGCTCGCCGCCCCCCTGATCGCCTTCGCCCTGCTGGTGCTCGGCGGGCTGTTCCTGTTCAACGCGGTCAGCGCGCGCCAGGCCACCCTCTTCATCGTCGGCGGCGCCCTTGGCCTGACCCTCTACCACGCCGCCTTCGGCTTCACCTCCGCCTGGCGGGTATTCATCCGCGAACGGCGCGGCGCCGGGTTGCGCGCGCAGATGGTGATGCTGGCCGTGGCGGTGCTGCTGTTCTTCCCGGCGCTGGCGGCGGGCAGCCTGTTCGGCCAGCCGGTGAGCGGTTTCGTCTCGCCGGTCGGCACTTCGGTGATCGTCGGCGCCTTCATTTTCGGCATCGGCATGCAACTGGGCGGCGGCTGCGCCTCCGGCACCCTGTTCACCGTCGGCGGCGGCAACGCGCGGATGCTGGTGACCCTGCTGTTCTTCATCCTCGGCTCGCTGATCGCCACCCAGCATGTCGGCTGGTGGTTCGCCCTGCCGTCGCTGCCGCCGATCTCGCTGGTCGCCGAACTGGGCCTGGCACCGGCGCTGGTGTTGAGCCTGGCGGTGTTCATCGGTATCGCCGGGGTCACGGTGCGCATGGAGAAGGCCCGCCACGGCACCCTGGAAACCCCGCCGAGCGCCGAATGGCGCGGCTGGCGGCGCTTCCTCCGCGGCCCCTGGCCGCTGCTCTGGGGCGCGCTGGCGCTGGCGCTGCTCAACTTCCTCACCCTGTACCTCGCCGGACGCCCCTGGGGCATCACGTCGGCCTTCGCCCTGTGGGGCGCGAAGATCGCCCAGGGCGTGGGCCTGGACGTCGGCGCCTGGGCCTTCTGGCAGACGCCGGCGAACGCCAAGGCGCTGGCCGCGCCGCTGTGGCAAGACATCACCAGCGTGATGGACATCGGCATCGTTCTCGGCGCGCTGCTCGCCGCCGGCCTGGCCGGGCGCTTCGCGCCGAACCTGGACATCCCGCGCCGTTCGCTGGCGGCGGCGGTGATCGGCGGGCTGTTGCTCGGCTACGGCGCGCGGCTGGCCTATGGCTGCAACATCGGCGCGTACTTCAGCGGGATCGCTTCCGGCAGCCTGCATGGCTGGTTGTGGTTGGTGGCGGCGTTTGCCGGCAACAGCGTCGGGGTACGGGTGTTGAGGCCTTACTTCTTTCCGGGGGAGCGGCGGGAACAGGGGTTGACGGGGTGTTGAGAGGGGAGATGCCTTCGTAGGACGTATGACGCGGACGTTATCCACAGGTGAGCGCAGCCACACAACACCTCGGCAACGGGGAAGATCTGCGGGCCGTCTTGAGCGGTGAAAAAAAAGAAGGGACACCGCAGGTCGCCGTGTCCCTCAGAGTGTAGAGAGGGAAAGTTGGTATCCCTCTCGACCGGTGAGCGTGGCGCCGCGGCTGGGCCGGGGCGCCGGGTATAAAAGAAGGGATGAAGGGTATCCATCCCTAAAGGTCGAGGGGGTAGTACTCCCCCTCTACCGGTGAGCCTTCTTCGATCGGCTGCGCTGCGGCCCGGCTGCGTCGAAAGCCGGACCTGGGCTCGCCCGATCTCGTATCGGGTCAGGCGCGCAGCGGAATCAGGCGCGGCGCGATCATGTTTTCCGGCAGCAGGATGTCGGCCAGGGTGGCTTCGTCCAGCAGCTTTTCCTCGCGTACCAGTTCCAGTACGCCGCGGCCGGTCTCCAGGGCGGTCTTGGCGATCCGCGTGGAGTTCTCGTAGCCGATGTACGGGTTCAGCGCGGTGACCAGGCCGATGCTGTGCTCGACCAGTTCATGGCAGCGCTCGACGTTGGCGGTGATGCCGGTGATGCAGTGCTCGCGGAGCATATCCATGGCGCGTTGCAGCAGGCGGATCGAGTCGAAGATCTTGTAGGCGATCAGCGGCTCCATCACGTTCAGTTGCAACTGGCCGCCTTCGGCCGCCAGGGTCAGGGCGAGGTCGTTGCCGATCACTTCGAAGGCGACCTGGTTGACCGCTTCCGGGATCACCGGGTTGACCTTGCCCGGCATGATCGAGCTGCCCGGCTGGCGCGGCGGCAGGTTGATCTCGTTGATGCCGGTGCGCGGGCCGCTGGAGAGCAGGCGCAGGTCGTTGCAGATCTTCGACAGCTTGACCGCGGTGCGCTTGAGCATGCCGGAGAACAGCACGAAGGCGCCCATGTCGGAAGTGGCTTCGATCAGGTCGGCGGCCGGCTTCAGCGGCTGCCCGCTGATGGCGGCCAGGCGCTCGACGGCGAGCTTCTGGTAGCCGGGGTCGGCGTTGATGCCGGTGCCGATGGCGGTGCCGCCGAGGTTCACTTCGGTGAGCAGTTCCGGCGCCAGGCGACGCAGGCGGTCGAGGTCTTCGCCGAGGGTGGTGGCGAAGGCGTGGAATTCCTGGCCGAGGGTCATCGGCACGGCATCCTGCAGCTGGGTGCGGCCCATCTTCAGTACGCCGGCGAATTCGACGCCCTTGGCGGCGAAGGCCTGGATCAGGCTGTCGAGGCTGGCCAGCAGGGTGTCGTGGCCGAGCAGCAGGCCCAGGCGGATGGCGGTCGGGTAGGCGTCGTTGGTCGACTGCGCCATGTTCACGTCGTTGTTCGGGTGCAGGTACTTGTACTCACCCTTGGTGTGGCCCATGGCTTCCAGCGCGATGTTCGCGATCACTTCGTTCGCGTTCATGTTGGTGGAGGTGCCGGCGCCGCCCTGGATCATGTCCACCACGAACTGCTCGTGGAAATCACCGCGGATCAGGCGGGCGCAGGCCTCGCTGATGGCGGCGTGCTTGTCTTCCGGGAGATGGCCGAGCTGACGGTTGGCGTCGGCGGCGGCCTGCTTGACCATGGCCAGGGCAACGACCAGCTTCGGGTAGTGCGACAGCGGCACGCCGGAGAGGCGGAAGTTGTTCACGGCGCGCAGGGTCTGGATGCCGTAGTAGGCGTCAGCGGGCACTTCGAGGGTGCCGAGCAGGTCTTTCTCGATACGGGAAGATGCAACGGGGGACATGACGGGTTTTGTCTCAGAGGGACACGGCCAGTGCCGCGATGCCCACTAGACTAAGGATGTGACGGTTTCGTGGCCAATGCTGTTAAACGCTGCCTCATGCACAAACGGCATAATGTTGGATGTGACGCTGGTATGATGACGGACGTGTCGTCGTATTACCGGAGCCTTTCCCGTCGTGAACCTCGAACTGAAGTGGCTGGAGGATTTCATCGCCCTAGCCGGCACCCGCAGCTTTTCCCAGGCGGCGGAGAAGCGCTTCGTCACCCAGCCGGCCTTCAGCCGGCGCATCCGCAGCCTGGAGGACGCCCTCGGCCTGACCCTGGTGAATCGCCAGCGCACGCCGGTGGAGCTGACCGAGGCCGGGCAACTGTTCCTGGTCACCGCGCGCAGCGTGGTCGAGCAGCTCGGCCAGGTGGTGCGCCACCTGCATCACCTGGAGGGCGGGCAAGGCGAGGTGCTGCAGTTCGCCGCCGCCCACTCGCTGGCGCTGGGCTTCTTCCCGCAGTGGATCGCGCGGCTGCGCAACGAAGGGCTGAACATCGCCAGCCGGCTGATCGCCACCAACGTCGGCGAGGCGGTGCATTCCCTGCGCGAGGGCAGCTGCGACCTGATGCTGGCGTTCTACGATCCGGACGCCGCGCTGCAGATGGACCCGGAGATCTTCCCCTCGCTGCACCTGGGGCGCACCGAGATGCTGCCGGTGTGCGCGGTGAATGCCGAGGGCCAGCCGCTGTTCGACCTGGAGAATGGCCAGAGCGTGCCGCTGCTCGCCTACAGCGCCAGCGCCTTCCTCGGCCGCGGGGTCAACCTGCTGCTGCGCCAGCGCAACCTGCGCTACACCACGGTCTACGAGACGGCGATGGCCGACAGCCTGAAGAGCATGGCGCTGCAAGGCATGGGCGTGGCCTGGGTGCCGCGGCTGAGCGTGGTCAACGAACTGGAGCGCGGCGAGCTGGCGATCTGTGGCGGGCCGCAATGGTTCGTGCCGCAGGAAATCCGCCTGTACCGCTGCGCGCTGGTGCGCAAGGCGGCGATCCGCCTGCTCTGGCGCAAGCTGGAAGGCGGGCTGGGCAGCGTCGAGTAGACAGGCAAGGGCGGCGCCGGGGCACCGCCCCGCGGGTCACATCTCGAGGACGATGCGCCCCTCGATCTGCCCGGCGCGCATCTGGTCGAGGATCTGGTTGATGTCGTCCAGCTTGCCCGGGTGGATGGTCGCCTTGACCAGGCCCTCGCCGGCGAAGTCGAGGGCTTCCTGCAGGTCGGCGCGGGTGCCGACGATGGAGCCGGCGATGTGCAGGCCCTTGAGCACCACGTCGAAGATCGGCGTCGGGAAGTCGCCCGGCGGCAGGCCGACCAGGGCGATGGTGCCGCCGCGGCGGGCCATGCCGATGGCCTGGCCGAAGGCGCTGTTGGATACCGCGGTGACCAGCACGCCATGGGCGCCGCCGATGTCGCGCTGGAGCGTTTCGACCGGATCTTCCTGCCGGGCGTTGACCGTCAGGCTGGCACCGAGCTTGCGCGCCAGTTCCAGCTTGGCGTCGTCGATGTCGATGGCGGCGACGTGCAGGCCCATGGCTCGGGCGTACTGCACGGCGACGTGGCCGAGGCCGCCGATGCCGGAGATCGCCACCCACTGGCCGGGGCGCGCGTTGGTCTGCTTGAGGCCCTTGTAGACGGTGACGCCGGCACAGAGGATCGGCGCGATTTCGGCGAATTCGACGTTCTTCGGCAACAGGCCGACGTAGTTCGGATCGGCCAATACGTATTCGGCATAGCCGCCGTTCACCGAGTAGCCGGTGTTCTGCTGGCTCTCGCAGAGGGTCTCCCAGCCGGTCAGGCAGTGCTCGCAGCAGCCGCAGGCGGTGTACAGCCAGGGGATGCCGACCCGGTCGCCTTCCTTCACCCGGGTCACTCCGTTGCCCACCGCGGCGACGTAGCCGACGCCTTCGTGACCGGGAATGAACGGCAGCGGCGGCTTCACCGGCCAGTCGCCCTCGGCGGCATGCAGGTCGGTGTGGCAGACGCCGGAGGCCTCGATCTTCACCAGTACCTGGCCGGGGCCGGGCAGCGGAACCTTGACTTCCTCGATCCGCAGCGGCGCGCCGTAGGCGTGCACGACCGCGGCTTTCATGGTCTGTGGCAGGGTCATGGATATCTCCTTGGAAGTGGCTGAGCGCCTGCCGCGGTATCCATGACGGGGACCGCGGCAGGCTCCGGTACCGCTGCGGCCGCGTTTCCTTCGGGGCGGGCCGCCGCAACCAGTCTGGCCCGTCGCGGCAGGCGCGCATTGAGTTGCGGCAAGTTTCCCGCCACGGCGCGAAAAAACGGGACGGACGGTAGCCCCCGGCGCGCGCCCGGCCTGCCTTTGCGGTATACTGCGCCGCCTTCGAACCGGCACTGCCCGCCGGCTCGGCCCAGTACAAGCCACGCCCCTCGACGAAGCGTGGCTTGTTGGTTTCTGACGCGCCGGACGGCGCATTTGAGAGAGGCACGACGATGAGCGCACTGGTTGGCGTGATCATGGGTTCCAAATCGGACTGGAGCACCCTCAGTCACACCGCGGACATGCTGGACAAGCTGGGCATCCCCTACGAAGTGAAGGTGGTTTCCGCCCATCGCACCCCGGACCTGCTCTTCCAGTACGCCGAGGAAGCCGAAGGCCGCGGCCTCGAAGTGATCATCGCCGGCGCCGGCGGCGCCGCCCACCTGCCGGGCATGTGCGCGGCCAAGACCCACCTGCCGGTGCTCGGCGTGCCGGTACAGTCGTCGATGCTGTCGGGTGTCGACTCGCTGCTTTCGATCGTGCAGATGCCCGCCGGCGTGCCGGTCGCCACCCTGGCCATCGGCAAGGCCGGCGCGGTCAACGCGGCGCTGCTCTCGGCGAGCATCCTCGGCGCCAAGCATCCGCAGTACCACGAGGCGCTGAAGCAGTTCCGCGCCAACCAGACCGAAACCGTGCTGGACAATCCCGACCCGCGCGATGCGTGAGACAGGCTCTGAGAAGGTAAGGCTCGAACCATGAAAATCGGTGTCATCGGTGGCGGCCAGCTGGGCCGCATGCTGGCCCTGGCGGGAACCCCGCTGGGCATGAACTTCGCTTTCCTCGACCCGGCGCCGGACGCCTGCGCGGCCTCCCTGGGCGAGCACATCCGTGCCGACTACGGCGACCAGGAGCACCTGCGGCAACTGGCCGACGAGGTCGACCTGGTGACCTTCGAGTTCGAGAGCGTGCCGGCGGAAACCGTGGCCTTCCTCTCCCAGTTCGTGCCGGTCTACCCGAACGCCGAGTCGCTGCGCATCGCTCGCGACCGCTGGTTCGAGAAGTCGATGTTCAAGGACCTCGGCATTCCCACCCCGGACTTCGCCGACGTCCAGTCCCAGGCCGACCTCGACGCCGCCGTGGCCGCCATCGGCCTGCCGGCGGTGCTCAAGACCCGCACCCTGGGCTACGACGGCAAGGGCCAGAAGGTCCTGCGCCAGCCGGCCGACGTGCAGGGCGCGTTCGCCGAACTGGGCAGCGTGCCGTGCATCCTCGAGGGCTTCGTGCCGTTCAGCGGGGAAGTCTCGCTGGTGGCGGTGCGCGCCCGCGATGGCGAGACGCGTTTCTACCCGTTGGTGCACAACACCCACGACAGCGGCATCCTCAAGCTTTCCGTGGCCAGCAGCGAACATCCGTTGCAGGGCCTGGCCGAGGACTACGTCGGCCGCGTGCTGGCCCGGCTCGACTACGTCGGCGTGCTGGCCTTCGAGTTCTTCGAGGTGGATGGCGGCCTGAAAGCCAACGAGATCGCCCCGCGCGTGCACAATTCCGGGCACTGGACCATCGAAGGCGCCGAGTGCAGCCAGTTCGAGAACCACCTGCGCGCCGTCGCCGGCCTGCCGCTGGGCTCGACCGCCAAGGTCGGCGAGAGCGCGATGCTCAACTTCATCGGCGCGGTGCCGCCGGTGGACCAGGTGGTCGCCATCGACGACTGCCACCTGCATCACTACGGCAAGGCCTTCAAGAACGGCCGCAAGGTCGGCCATGCCACCCTGCGCTGCGCCGACCGGGCGACGCTGCAGGCGCGCATCGCCGAGGTCGAGGCGCTGATCCAGGGGTGAGCGATTGCCGCCCGCCCATCCTTGGGTTGGCGGGCGGCACTGAACCCAAGGCTTCTCTACACTGTCCCATGGCAGGCGCAATACATGCGCATACACCCGTAAGGAGGGACTGTCATGGGATTAATCGGAACCATCATCGTCGGACTGATCGTTGGTCTCGTTGCACGCTTTCTGAAGCCAGGTGACGACAGCATGGGCTGGATCATGACCATCCTGCTCGGCATCGGCGGCTCGCTGCTGGCCACCTACGGCGGTCAGGCGGTCGGCTTCTACCAGGCCGGCCAGGCGGCCGGTTTCATCGGCGCGGTGGTCGGCGCCGTCGTACTGCTGGTCATTTACGGCCTGATCAAGAAGAATTGATGGCTCTGGCCGGCCCCCGCGGGGGCCGGCGTTTCCTCACTTCGCCGGTATTCCCGCCATCATGCGCCGCTCCCCGTTCGCCCGCCTGTTGCTGCTCGTCCTGTTGTCCTCACCCCTGGCCCACGCCGAACTGCCCGAGACCGACTGGCTGGAACTGATGCCGCCGGCCGACCGCAAGGCGCTGGAAGAAATGCCCGACATCGTCCACGACACCCCGGAGGCCGCCGGCACCTTCACCAGCAAGGGTGGCCTGAAGCAGTCGGACCGGAAGATGCCGGCGGTGATGTATTCGGCCAGGACCGTCGCCGGCCTGGATGGCAAGGCGATCCGCCTCGGCGGCTACCCGGTGCCGCTGGAGAACGATGCCAAGGGCCGCGTCACCGAATTCTTCCTGGTGCCCTATCCGGGCGCCTGCATCCACGTGCCGCCGCCGCCGCCGAACCAGATCGTCCTGGTGCGTTATCCACAGGGACTGGAGCTGACCGATATCTACACCCCGCTGTGGGTCAGCGGCACGCTGAAGATCGAGCAGGTGAGCAATGACCTGGCCGATGCCGCCTATGCCATCGACAAGGCCAGGGTGAAGGTGGTGGAGGAAGCGGACCTGTAGGGCCTGCACCTGCGCAACGGCCCATGGCGGACGACGCGGGCCGCCCCGGGCGTCATCCGCCGAGCCGCTCAGGGCCGCTCCAGCGGCTCGCTCCAGATCTGCACGCCAAAGCTTTCGCTGCGCCCGGGTGCGACCAGCATGAGGTCGTCCCAGACCCGCCCGGTCTCGATGCAGAGCATCTCCTGCCAGGCGTCGTCGGCGAATTGCGAGAGCCGCCGCGACTTGTCCACCCAGGGGTTCCAGACCACCGCCGAGCGCGAGTCGAGGGCGTGCAGGTGGATGCTGCGTTCCCAGCGCGGGTCCTTGATCAGCAGGTCGCGCTCGAGGCCGAGGTAGATGCGGTCCAGTTCGCCCTTGACCCGTACCGCGCCGTGCTGGGTGCGTTCTTCCCAGTTTTCCAGGGTCTCGATGTAGCGCGCGCCTTCCAGGCCCTCGATGGCGATCTCGCGGCTGTCGCTGACCGCGAAGTAGGTGTGCAGTGCCTGGCTGAGCACCAGCGGCTTGCTGCCGAGGTTCTCGGTGGACAGCCGCAGGGTCAGCCGCTCGCCGAAGCGGAACAGCATGCGCAGCGCCGCCGGGTGCGGCCAGCCGGGGAGGCCGTCGGGGGCGTCGAGGCGGAAGCTGACGCAGAGGTCGCCGTCCTCCTCGGCGATGTCGTCGATTTCCCAGTCGACCGCCCGGACCAGCCCGTGGGCGGGCGCCTTCAGGCCATCTTCCACCTGGCCGCGGACTTCCTGCGGGTTGCGCTCCAGCGGACCGAACCACGGCCAGCACACCGGAACCCCGCCGCGTACCGACTGCCCGCGGCGGTAGCCGGCCTCGTCGCTGAGCCAGACCAGCGGCGGCTGTTCGTGGGGCTGGTAGCTGAGCAGCTGCGCGCCCTGCTGGGCGATCAGCGCCTGGCCATGGGCGGTGTGGATGCGCCAGCAGGCCAGGTCGTCGACCTGTACCTGTTCGACGCGGTTGATCGGGCTATCGGTGCTCATGGCGGTCTCCGGGACGCGAATGGATGGCAGCAGTATCACCGATCCATTTTATCGCCGGCAGTTCCCCCGGATAGCGCCAACGACGACGCGGCCCGTGGGCCGCGTCGGTTGTTGCCGGTGGTTCAGGCCGCGCGGAACAGGTTGTGCGGGTCGATGACGAATTTCTTCGGCACCCCGGCGTCGAACTCGCCGTAGCCTTTCGGCGCATCGTCGAGGGTGATGACTTCCACCCCGACGATGTCGGCGATCTTGATCCGGTCCCACATGATCGCCTGCATCAGCTGGCGGTTGTACTTCATCACCGGGGTCTGGCCGGTGTGGAAGCTGTGCGACTTGGCCCAGCCCAGGCCGAAGCGGATGCTCAGGGCGCCGTGCTTGGCGGCCGCGTCCACCGCGCCCGGGTCTTCGGTGACGTACAGGCCGGGGATGCCGATCTTGCCGGCGACCCGGGTGATGCCCATCAGCGAGTTGAGCACGGTGGCCGGGGCTTCCTGCTGCGAGCCCGAATGGCCGTGGCCGCGCGCCTCGAAACCGACCGCGTCGACCGCGCAGTCGACCTCCGGCTCGCCCAGCAGGGCGGCGATCTGTTCGTGCAGCGGGGTGTCCTTGGACAGGTCGGCGATCTCGAAGCCCTGTTTCCTGGCGTGGGCCAGGCGGGTCGGGTTGACGTCGCCGACGATCACCACCGCCGCGCCGAGCAGGCGTGCCGAGGCCGCCGCGGCCAGGCCGACCGGACCGGCGCCGGCGATGTAGACCGTGCTGCCCGGACCGACGCCGGCGGTGACCGCGCCGTGGTAGCCGGTGGGGAGAATGTCCGAGAGGCAGGTCAGGTCGCGGATCTTCTCCATCGCCGCTTCGCGGTTGGGCAGTTTCAGCAGGTTGAAGTCGGCGTAGGGCACCAGCACGTATTCGGCCTGGCCGCCGACCCAGCCACCCATGTCGACGTAGCCGTAGGCGCCGCCGGCCCGCGCCGGATTGACCGTCAGGCAGACGCCGGTGTGCTGTTCCTTGCAGGTACGGCAATGGCCGCAGGCGACGTTGAACGGTACCGAGACCAGGTCGCCGATCTTCATGGTTTCCACGCCACGACCGATCTCCACCACCTCGCCGGTGATCTCGTGGCCCAGCACCAGGCCTTCCGGCGCGGTGGTGCGGCCGCGCACCATGTGCTGGTCGGAGCCGCAGATGTTGGTGGAGACCACCCGCAGGATCACCCCGTGGTCGATCTGCCGGCCCTGCGGGTCCTGCATCTTCGGATAGGGAATGTTCTGCACCTCGACCTTGCCCGGGCCGAGATAGACCACACCACGATTGCCAGACATACGCGTTTCCTCTTTGTCGTTGTGGGTACAAGTGCGCGGCGTCCACGGCCGCGCGGCTTTGCACTGGAAAGTCGTCTGTTGCGCGACAGGGCCGGAGAATGCTGGCAGCCGGCGGGCTGTCGATGTTGCTCGGATCGCGAGGCGGTCCGGGGCGCTCCTCTTCCTGGCCTTCTCCTTCAGGGAGGGTTTGGAAGAGGGCGCGCTTACAGCACCACGGTCCGATTGGCGTTGAGAAACACCCTCCGCTCGATGTGGTAGCCCACCGCCCGCGCCAGGGTCAGGCACTCGATGTCGCGGCCCTTGGCGATCAGGTCCTCGGGGTAGTGGGCGTGGTCGACCGTCTCGACGCCCTGGGCGATGATCGGCCCTTCGTCGAGGTCGTTGTTGATGTAGTGGGCGGTGGCGCCGACCAGCTTCACGCCCTTCTGGTAGGCCTGGTGGTATGGCTTGGCGCCCTTGAAGCCGGGCAGCAGCGAGTGATGGATGTTGATCGCCCAGCCGTCCAGGCGCCGGCACAGTTCCGGCGACAGCACCTGCATGTAGCGAGCGAGGATCACCAGTTCGGCGCCGCTCTCCTCGAGCACCTGCCAGACCCTGGCTTCCTGGGCCGGCTTGTCGTTCGGGTCGAGCGGGAAGTGGTGGTAGGGAATGCCGTGCCAGCGCGCCAGCGGCTCCAGGTCCGGATGATTGGAAATCACCGCCACCACGTCCATCGGCAACTGGCCGATGCGCTGGCGGTAAAGCAGGTCGTTCAGGCAGTGATCGGCCTTGGAAACCATGATCGCCACCTGGCTGCGGTAGCCCGGCGCGGTCAGCTCGGTACGCATGCCGAACGGCGCCACCCGTTCGGCCAGTCCGGCGCGGAAGGAGGCTTCGTCGAAGCCTTCGCCGGCGCGGAACTCAACGCGGATGAAGAAGCGTTGCGCCAGGCGGTCGTCGAACGAGTGGTGCTCGGTGACGTAGCAGCGCTGCTCGAAGAGGTAGCGCGTCACCACGTCGACGGTGCCCAGCAGGCTGGGACTGTCGGCGGTGAGGATCCAGGTGTCGGGGGTACGGCTCATCGCGAGGCTCCGGGTCCGGTATCCCCTCTCGGGGAGAGGGGAAGGCTGCTCATGCCGCTATCTGCAGGCCGTATTCGGCGCTGGCGTCCTGCAACCAGAGCCAGAAGTAGTCGGCGAAGCTGCGGCGCACGACCAGCTCCCAGGTGTCCTCGCCGGTATGGCGGATCACGCATTGCGACTTGGCGAAGATGCTGCCGACCGCCTTGCCCACCGGGAAGTTGCTCGGATGCACGTCGTAGCTGGTGGATTTCATCAGCAGTTCGCGGACGTTCGCTCCGCTCAGTTCGAGCAGCGTCTGCCCGCCGCTGACGTTGACCACCGCGTAGTGCAGCTCCCCGCCCAGGGCCTGGCGCAGGCGCTGCTCGACGGCGTATTCCTCGCCGCCGGGGACGATCAGCAACCATTCGTCCGGGGCCAGCCATTGCAGCGAGGTCTCGCCGCTGGCGACCAGGGTCAGGGCCACCGGCAGTTCCAGGCCGAGGGCCTGGTGTACGGCGGCGGCGAAGGTCGGGTCGGCGGCGTCGCCGCGCAGCACCAGGTGGCCGAGCAGCTTCTTCTCGCGCAGGACGATACCGGCCTTCGCGGCGGTCTTGCCGGCGAGCTTGTGCAGCTCGGCATGGTGCAGCGGCGATTCGGCGTGGACGCCGGGTTCGGGGCGTTGCTGGTAGACGTTTGCCTTGCTCATTCGTTTTCACCTTCGGGCGCCGCGCGCCCTGGTAGCCTGTCTGCCCTCTCCCTTCGGGGAGAGGGCCGGGAAGAGGGGCGAACCCCTCTCCGCTCAATCCACGTTCTGCCGTTCCCCTTTCGGGTCGTAGAACACCGAGGAACAGATCTCCGCCTCGATGAAGCGGCCGTCCGCCAGCGGCGCGTAGACCTTCTGGCCCATGCGCTTGAGGCCGCCCTTCACCACCGCCAGGGCGAAGCCGTGGCCGAGGCTGGCGCTCATGTAGCTGGAGGTGACGTGGCCGACCATCTTCATCGGGATCGCCTGCTGGGTGTCGAACACCAGCTGCGCGCCTTCGGGCAGTACCTCCTGCGGGTTGCTCGGCTTGAGACCGACCAGTTGCTTGCGCTCCTCGCGCAGGCAGTCGGCGCGGTTCATGCCGCGCCAGCCGATCCAGGAGAACGGCTTGCTGCGGCCCACCGCCCAGCCCATGTTGAGATCGTCCGGGGTGACCGAGGCATCGGTGTCCTGGCCGACGATGATGAAGCCCTTCTCGGCGCGCAGGACGTGCATGGTCTCGGTGCCGTAGGGCGTCAGGCCGTACTTCGCGCCGTGCTCGGCGAGCGCTTCGAGCACGCCCATGGCGTAGTCGGCCTGGACGTTCACCTCGTAGCTCAGCTCGCCGGTGAAGGAGATGCGGAACACCCGCGCCGGCACCCCGGCGACCTTGCCTTCCTTCCAGGTCATGAAGGGGAAGGCGTCCTTGTCCAGGTCGATGTCGGTGACTTCGGCGAGCAGCTTGCGGCTGTTCGGGCCGGACAGGGTGAGGGTCGCGTAGTGGTCGGTGACCGAGGTGAAGTACACCTTCAGTTCCGGCCATTCGGTCTGGTGGTACAGCTCCAGCCACTCCAGCACGCGGGCGGCGCCGCCGGTGGTGGTGGTCATGACGAAGTGGTTGTCGGCCAGGCAGGCGGTCACGCCGTCGTCGAAGACCATCCCGTCTTCCTTGCACATCAGGCCGTAGCGCGCCTTGCCGACGTCGAGCTTGGTCCAGGCGTTGGTGTAGACCCGATTGAGGAACTCCCGCGCGTCCGGGCCCTGGATGTCGATCTTACCCAGGGTCGAGGCGTCGAGCAGGCCGACCGCCTCGCGCACCGCGCGGCATTCGCGGGCCACGGCGGCGTGCATGTCCTCGCCGCGGCGCGGGAAGTACCACGGCCGCTTCCACTGGCCGACGTCCTCGAACTCGGCGCCGTTCTTCACGTGCCAGGCGTGCAGGGCGGTGAAGCGCACCGGTTCGAACAGATGCCCGCAGTGGCGGCCGGCGACGGCGCCGAAGGTCACCGGGGTGTAGTTCGGGCGGAACATGGTGGTGCCGGTGTCGGCGATGCTCTTGCCCTGGGCCCGCGCGGCGATCGCCAGGCCGTTGATGTTGCCCAGCTTGCCCTGGTCGGTGCCGAAGCCCAGCGCGGTGTAGCGCTTGACGTGCTCGATGGACTCGAAGCCCTCGCGGCAGGCCAGTTCGATGGCGGCGGCGGTGACGTCGTTCTGCGGATCGACGAACTGCTTCGGCGCGCGCGCCGTGGGCTTCTCGTGGGGCACCTGGAACAGCGCGACGGGCGCTTCCTCGCGGCGTGGCTGGACCTTCGGCAGGCTGCCGGCGGCGGTCTTGTAGCCGGCGTCGAGGGCGGCGCGGCCGCCGGCCTGGTAGCCGTCGGCGAGTACCTCGGCGAGCCCGAACACGCCGTTCACGGCGCCGGCGCAGATGCGCTTCTGCAGGCCTTCGCCGGGGACGAAGGCGAGGATTTCCTCGCGCCATTGCGGCTTGCCGCCCAGGTGCGAGGCCAGGTGCACGACCGGGCTGTAGCCGCCGGAGCTGGCGATCAGGTCGCAGTCCAGCCATTCGCCGCCGCTGGCGCGCATGGCCTGCAGGTCGATCCGGGCGACCTTGGCGCCGCTGACCCGCTTGCCGCCGCGAGCCTCGATCACCGAACTGCCGGTGATCACCCGCATGCCGCGTTGGCGTGCTTCCTCGACCCACTCGCCGCGCGGATTGGCCCGTGCGTCGGCGATGGCCACCACGTGCAGGCCGGCTTCCTGCCAGTCGAGGGCGACGCGGTAGGCGTAGTCGTTGTTGGTGGCCAGCACCAGTTTCCTGCCCGGAGCCACGCCGTAGCGCCGTACATAGGTGGAAACCGCGCCGGCGAGCATGTTGCCGGGCAGGTCGTTGTTGCCGTAGACCAGCGGCCGCTCATGGGCGCCGGCGGCCAGCACCACGCGCTTGGCGCGCACGCGGTGCACGCGCTGGCGAACCTGGCCGAGCGGGGCGACCTCGCCGAGGTGGTCGGTGCGTCGCTCGTGGATGGTGAGGAAGTTGTGGTCGTGGTAGCCGTTGACCGTGGCGCGCGGCAGCAGGATGACTTCCGGCAGGCCTCGCAGCTCGGCCACGGCGTCCGCGACCCACTCGGCGGCGGGCTTGCCGTCGAGGGTCTCGCGGGTGTCCAGCAGGCTGCCGCCGAATTCTTCCTGTTCGTCGGCGAGGATCACCCGTGCGCCGCTGCGAGCGGCGGCGAGGGCGGCGGCCAGGCCGGCCGGGCCGGCGCCGACCACCAGCACGTCGCAGTGGTGGTTCATCCAGTCGTAGCTGTCCGGATCGACCTCGGTCGGCGCGCGGCCCAGGCCCGCGGCCTTGCGGATGTACTTCTCGTAGGTCATCCACATCGACTGCGGGTACATGAAGGTCTTGTAGTAGAAACCGGGCGGCATCAGCTTGCCGCCGACCTTGCCGAAGATTCCCATCAGGTCGTTCTGCACGTTCGGCCAGCCGTTGGTGCTGGTGGCCACCAGGCCGCCGTAGAGGGCCTGCTGGGTGGCGCGCACGTTGGGGATCTGGGTGGCTTCGCGGGAGCCGATCTGCAGGATCGCGTTGGGCTCCTCGGCACCGGCGGCGACGATGCCGCGCGCCCGCGAGTACTTGAAGCTGCGGCCGACGATGTCGACGCCGTTGGCCAGCAGCGCGGCGGCCAGGCTGTCGCCGGCATAGCCCTGGTAGTGCTGGCCGTTGAAGCTGAAGGTCAGCGGGCGCTCGCGGTCGATGCGGCCGCCGCTGGACAGGCGATTGATCTGGCTCATGCCGGCTCCCCTTGTACGGCGGGTTTCTTCTCACCGTCGGCGGCGACGCCGGGTTGCTCGCCGATCGGGTAGGTCTCGAGAATCTCGTAGGTCACCGTGTGGCGGGTGACGTTGAAGTACTTGCGGCAGCCGGCGGCGTGTACCCACAGCTCGTGATGGAGGCCGCGCGGGTTGTCGCGGAAGAACATGTAGTCGCCCCATTCCTCGTCGCTGCAGGCGTTCGGATCTAGCGGGCGCGGGATGTGCGCCTGGCCCTTGGCGTGGAATTCCTCTTCGGAACGCAGTTCCCCGCAGTGGGGGCAGAAGATGTGCAGCATTTTGTAGTCTCCGGAAACTGTTCTTGCCGGCTGACCGGCACCCTCTCCCTGAAGGGCGAGGGGCAGCGGATTTCGCCCTTCGGGCGGCTTTTGTCAGTGCGCCACTGCCGCCGCGCCGTGCTCGTCGATCAGCGCACCGCTGTGGAAGCGTTCGATGGAGAAGGGCGCGGCCAGCGGATGCGGTTCGCCCTTGGCCAGGGTGGCGGCGAAGACGTTTCCGGAGCCGGGGGTGGCCTTGAAGCCGCCGGTGCCCCAGCCGCAGTTGAAGAACAGGTTCTGCACCGGAGTCTTGCCGATGATCGGGCAGGCGTCCGGGGTGGTGTCGACGATGCCGCCCCACTGGCGGTTCATGCGTACCCGCGAGAGCACCGGGAACATCTCGACGATGGCTTGCAGGGTGTGCTCGATCACCGGGTAAGAGCCGCGCTGGCCGTAGCCGTTGTAGCCGTCGATGCCGGCGCCGATGACCAGGTCGCCTTTGTCCGACTGGCTGATGTAGCCATGCACGGCGTTGGACATGATCACGCTATCGATGATCGGCTTCAGCGGCTCGGAGACCAGAGCCTGCAACGGGTGCGACTCCAGCGGCAGGCGGAAGCCGGCGAGCCTGGCCATGTGCCCGGAGTTGCCGGCGGTGACCACGCCGACACGACGCGCGCCGATGAAGCCGCGGTTGGTCTCGACGCCGATCACCGCGCCGTCCTGCTTGCGGAAGCCGGTGACTTCGGTCTGCTGGATCAGGTCCACGCCCAGGGCATCGGCGGCGCGGGCGAAGCCCCAGGCCACCGCGTCATGGCGGGCGACGCCGCCGCGACGCTGGATGGTCGCGCCCAGGATCGGGTAGCGGGTGTTCTTGCTGCAATCCAGATAGGGAATCTCCTCCGCCACCTGCTGCGCGTTCAACAGTTCGCCGTCGACGCCGTTGAGGCGGTTGGCGCTGACCCGGCGCTCGCCGTCGCGCATGTCCTGGAGGGTGTGGCAGAGGTTGTAGACCCCGCGCTGGGAGAACATCACGTTGTAGTTGAGGTCCTGGGACAGGCCCTCCCACAGCTTCATCGCGTGCTCGTAGAGCAGCGCGGACTCGTCCCACAGGTAGTTGGAGCGCACGATGGTGGTGTTGCGCGCGGTGTTGCCGCCGCCCAGCCAGCCTTTCTCGACTACCGCCACGTTGCTGATGCCGTGTTCCTTGGCCAGGTAGTAGGCGGTGGCCAGGCCGTGCCCGCCGCCGCCGACGATGACCACGTCGTAGACCGGCTTCGGCGTGGGCGTGCGCCACATGCGTTGCCAGTTCTCGTGATGGCTCAGTGAATGCTTTAACAGGCCGAAGCCGGAGTAGCGTTGCATGTGGATGCTCCTGAACTGTTGCTCCCTCTCCCGCGGAGAGGGTTGGGCCGGGGCGCGTCGGGCTCCCCGACCGTCTTCGGGGGCTCAGCGGTAGACCGGGAAGTCCGCGCAGAGACCGGCGACCTGGGTGGCGACCTTGGCTTCCACGTCGGCATCGCCGAGGTGGTCGAGGATGTCGCAGATCCAGCCGGCCAGTTCGCGGCTCTGCGCTTCCTGCAGCCCGCGGGTGGTGATGGCCGGGGTGCCGATGCGGATGCCGGAGGTGACGAACGGGCTCTGCGGATCGTTCGGCACGGCGTTCTTGTTCACCGTGATGCCGACCCGGCCGAGGGCGGCGTCGGCTTCCTTGCCGGTCAGGCCCTGGCGCACCAGGCTGATCAGCATCAGGTGGTTGTCGGTACCGCCGGAAACCACGTCGTAGCCGCGCCCGATGAATACCTCGGCCATCGCCCGGGCGTTGCGGATCACCTGCGCCTGGTAGTCCTTGAAGCCCGGCTCCAGCGCTTCCTTGAAGCACACCGCCTTGGCCGCGATCACATGCATCAGCGGGCCGCCCTGGGCGCCGGGGAATACCGCGGAGTTGAGCTTCTTCTCGATCTCTTCGTTGGCGCGCGCCAGGATCAGGCCGCCGCGCGGGCCGCGCAGGGTCTTGTGGGTGGTGGTGGTGACCACGTCGGCGAAGGGGATCGGGTTCGGGTAGAGGCCGGCGGCGACCAGCCCGGCGACGTGGGCCATGTCGACGAACAGCAGCGCGCCGACCTTGTCGGCGATGGCGCGGAAGCGCGGGAAGTCGAGGGTCTTGGAGTAGGCGGAGAAGCCGGCGACGATCATCTTCGGCTTATGCTCCACGGCCAGGCGCTCGACTTCGTCGTAGTCGATCAGCCCGGTAGCGGTGTCCAGGCCGTACTGCACGGCGTTGTACAGCTTGCCGGAGGAGGACACCTTGGCGCCGTGGGTGAGATGACCGCCATGGGCCAGGCTCATGCCCAGGATGGTGTCGCCGGCGTTGAGCAGCGCCAGGTACACCGCGGCGTTGGCCGAGGAACCGGAATGCGGCTGGACGTTGGCGTAGTCGGCGCCGAACAGTTGCCTGGCGCGGTCGATGGCCAGCTGCTCGACCTTGTCGACGTGTTCGCAGCCGCCGTAGTAGCGCTTGCCCGGATAGCCCTCGGCATATTTGTTGGTCAGGCCGCTGCCCTGCGCCTGCATGACCCGCCTGCTGGTGTAGTTCTCCGAGGCGATCAGTTCGAGATGGTCTTCCTGGCGGGCCTCTTCGGCGTCCATCGCGGCGAGCAGCTCGTCGTCGTAGCCGCGGATCTGGTCATGCTTGCTGAACATCGCTGGGTCTCCCTGCGGCGCCGGAACCGCGCCGGAATGGCTGCAACGGGACACGCGGTCCCTTTGCCAGCGATGGTATGACCGGCCCTGGCGGCCCAGATGCCTATGCACGCCACGGGGAGGTGCGTTTGCGACATGCCGGCGGGATTCGGCAACCGATGCGGAACGCCCCGGGCTGGCGCTAAACTGCGTGCTCTTCGTCCTGCGAGAACACCATGAAACGCCCGCTGATCTTCCTTTCCGCCGTGCTGCTCGGCGCATCCCTGCAAGGGTGCGGGGGCGGCGACGAAAAGCAGGCCGCCGCGCCTGCGTTGCCGGCCGACTCCTGCACCGGCCATGAACTCGAAGTGGCCTTGCCGCCGGCCGGCAAGCCACTGTTCGGCTACGACTTCCTCTCCCGCCAGTGTGGGTACAACGACGCCACCGTGGTCTTCGGCGCCGCCGACGGCAGCAAGCGCCTGGAGATCGTCCTCACCGACACCGGCCTGCCGGCGCCGCCGACCGAGGGCGACGCGGTGGCCTACCGGGCGGCGCAGGACAAGCTGCGCGAGATGACCCGGACCAACCTGACCCTGCTCCACAAGACCCGCGAGACCGCGCTGAAGAACGGCACCGCCGAGCGCTTCGGCGGCGAGGACTACCTGCCGCTGATCGATACCACGCGGATGGGCGACCCGCTGGGAGTGATGGTCCCGGCCAAGGGCGAGGAAGGCGCCTCGACCCTCAGCGGAGTGATCAAGAACCGCTACGTACTGACCCTCAGCACCCGCGACACGCCCAATGGCGGCAGCGCCACGGCGATGCGCCAGGTACTGGTGCCGTTCGTCGAGCAGATGAAGCTGACCAAGCTACCCTGACAGACTGTGTCGGCACGTACCGGTGCCGGCGCCACCGCACGGAGCCCCACAAGGGCTCGGCAACCGTTCCATCCGAGGCCCACATGACCGATCACACCCAACAGTTCGCCAGCGACAACTATTCCGGCATCTGCCCCGAAGCCTGGGCGGCGATGGCCGAAGCCAACCGTGGCCACGAACGCGCCTATGGCGACGACCAGTGGACCGCGCGCGCTTCGGACTATTTCCGCCAGTTGTTCGAGACCGATTGCGAAGTGTTCTTCGCCTTCAACGGCACCGCCGCCAACTCCCTGGCCCTGGCTGCGCTGTGCCAGAGCTACCACAGCGTGATCTGCTCCGAGACCGCCCACGTCGAGACCGACGAGTGCGGCGCGCCGGAGTTCTTCTCCAACGGCTCCAAGCTTCTGCTGGCGCAGACCGAGGTCGGCAAGCTGACCCCGGCGTCGATCCGCGATATCGCCCTCAAGCGCCAGGACATCCACTACCCGAAGCCACGCGTGGTGACGCTCACCCAGGCCACCGAGGTCGGCACGGTGTACCGCCCGGATGAGCTGAAGGCGATCAGCGCCACCTGCAAGGAGCTCGGCCTGCACCTGCACATGGACGGCGCGCGTTTCTCCAACGCCTGCGCCTTCCTCGGCTGCTCGCCGGCGGAGCTGAGCTGGAAGGCCGGGGTCGACGTGCTCTGCTTCGGCGGCACCAAGAATGGCATGGCGGTGGGTGAGGCGATCCTGTTCTTCAACCGCGACCTGGCCGAGGATTTCGACTACCGCTGCAAGCAGGCCGGCCAACTGGCCTCGAAGATGCGCTTCCTCGCCGCGCCCTGGGTCGGCGTACTGCAGGACGATGCCTGGTTGCGCTACGCCGATCACGCCAATCGTTGCGCGCGGCTGCTGGCCGAGCTGGTGGCCGATGTACCCGGGGTGAGCCTGATGTTCCCGGTGGAAGCCAACGGCGTGTTCCTGCAGCTTTCCGAGCCGGCGATCGAGGCCCTGCGCGCGCGCGGTTGGCGCTTCTACACCTTCATTGGCGAGGGCGGTGCGCGCTTCATGTGTTCCTGGGATACCGATATCGAGCGGGTCCGCGAACTGGCGCGGGACATTCGCCTGGTGATGGGCGCCTGAGCCCGCTCTCGGCCGCCTCCGTGACGCGGGGCGGCCGCTGTTCCTCATATCCTGTGGATAACTCTGTGAACTAACTGTTCGGGAGCTATGCAAAAGTACCCCCGGGTACGCCCTTCCTGTCTCCGCCGGGGGCGCCGAAAGCCTTTATCCACGCGGCTCCACTCCCGAGGCGCGAGAACCTGGCCAATCCACAAACACTGTGGAGCCGAATGTGAATAACGTGTTCGCAGTCGCTTCCGGGCAGCGCCCCGCCGGGCTCTTCGGAGGCTGGTCGGTTTTTGAGCGAAAACAGCCGTTTGTGAAAGGACGATGACGGTTCAGGTGAAAAGCGCTGACGAAACGATGACGGGCATTGTCCCCGGGGGCCCCTGCAAGCCTGTGGACAGAAAAGAAAGCACCGACGCGGGGTAAATGCCGAAAATATCCTGAGCGGACGTAATGGCTTGAGGGAAAAGACAAAATTCTCCCGCTCCGATGTCGCGGGACAGCGGATGCAATCGCCGAAGGGAATTTCCCCCAATTCCTGTTGAGGTCGGTGTGAAGAGCCTGTTTATAGAATGCTGGGAGCCAGAGTTTTCGCGCCTTCCAGGCTGTTGGTCAAGAATTGAGCGGAATCTCCGTCAACAGGCTGCCGGCTTACTTTAGGGAGCATGTGCATAAGCTTGGGGTTGCTCACAAAAGGCCTGGAAAGCCTTGTGGACAACCTGTATGGATAGCGCCGAAAGCCGCATAAAGACAGGTCTGCACTGGATTGGTCAACAAATGATCGGCGCGCGTGGGAAGAACTGGATTGCCAGAAAAGGCAGAGGTTTTTCTCCATGCTGTGAATATTTTTTTGATTTTCCCCAAGGAAAGTGTAAAGCCCTGTGGAAAAGTTGTTCGTTCACGCCTGGAGGGGCCGTACGGCGGGGCGCCTGGCGGATTGATCGTTAAATGAGCAGGAGCACGCGGCCAGCCCGAACGGGCGGCGAAGCGCGATTTACCGGGAAGGGAAGCCGGATAGGCTCGCGGAGCCCTCGCGCCTCGGAGAGTGGGGCATTGTCGGTATGTCGACCCTGAACCCGCAGGGCAATGGCTTGCACAACTTGTGGATAAGTCTGTGATCAACTCGCTCTCGAAAGGGCTTCCCGGAGACCGTGAAGGGCTTCGTGCCCAGCCCCTGAAACCCACTTGAATTTTTATAATTTACCTTTTATTTCAAATACTTGAATTAAGATTTCGCGAACCTCCAGGCGGCGAAGGAATACCTGTATGGAATTCCAGGCCGAATGTGGACAACCTTCGCACCCTGGTGTTTTCAAGTATGAGAAGGACAGCTTCGCGATGGCTCTGGTGGTTGGCCGGAGCCTTGATTACCCTTGGCTTTTGCCAGGAAAGTGGGATGGATCATGGATGATCGGATGTCAGACAAGCCGCTCGGCCGCTTGTTGCTCGAAGGCTTCGGCGAGATCGCCTGGATCGCCGTGCTGCTGGCCCTTGGCGTTCTCCTGCCATTGCCGCTGGTAGCGCTGGGCTGGGCGTTGCTGCTGGGCGCCGAGTGGGCCACGGATCGTTGGCGCGGCAAGGTGCCGTATCGTCTGCAACAGGCGCTGTTCTTCTGGGTTCTTGGTGGCGGCATCGCCCTGGGCCAGGCTCTGCCGGGCTTCTGGCTGGGACTGGGCGGTGGGTTGCTGGCGGTGATCGGCGGCGTGCTGTTGCAGATCCGTTTCGAGCGCGGCCTGCGCCTGGAGCGCCAGGCTCCGCGAGCGCTGGACGTACCGCTGCCGGCGGGAGGTAGCGCCTGGGGCGGCGAAGCGCCCGAGCGGACCCCCGAGGGCGAGGCGATCCGTCTGTTCGACGGCGGCGAGATCGCCATGGGCGGCCCGCTGGTATGCCACTACCTGATGCCTGACGGTTGCTTCATCCCCGACTGCAATCCTTCGGCACGCTTTTCCAGTGATGGCCGCCACTTCGTTTCGCCGATACCGAGCCGAGGCGCCTGGGGCCTGGCGATCTTCGACCGGCAGGAGCGCTTGCTCTACCGCTGTGCCGTGGACAACTTCTGGGAGCTGGACAGCGTCACCGAGCGCGAGGTGATCGGCCGGCACAGCCCGCTGACGTCCAACGCACCGCAGCGCCTCGAGCTGCAGGCGCTCAAGGCCGGCAGCGAGGCCGAGGCCTTCGTCGCCATCGGCGACCTCTGGCTGCCCGAGAGCGAATGGCAGCGCTGGAGCGGGGATCTGCGCGCGCATCCGCTAACGTCTCCACCTGGCGGGCCCGCGCTGGAAATCCGCCCCTGGTTGCCGGCCAGCCTCCTGGCCCTGGAGGATCCTTTCGCGCCGCTGCGCGCCAACCGCGGCGAGCTGTGGATAAACGGCGAGGCCAGCGGCCTCTATCCGTCCCGGGAAGCGCCGCCACTGGCCTGGAGCGATGACGGTCGGACGCTGGCGCTACAGGCTGCGCGCGAGCCGCTGGGGCATGACGCCTATTGGCTGTGGCGGGAGGAGGACGGTCTGCGGGCGCTGGGCGAGCCGTGGTCGGCGTTGTCCGCCGAGCCGCATGCCGGCGGGCCCGAACTGCTCGGGCTGGAGGATGGCTGGCTGCGTTTCGGCCTGGACCTGGCGCAACCCTGCCTGACCTACGAGCGCTACGGCACGCTGGGCTCGTACAGCCATTCCAGCCTCTACCTTCTGGAGGGGCACGATGCGGACGACCGGCCGCGCTGGCGCGAGGCCGACATGCCGCGCCTGGACCTGCTGCTGCCCCTGGATGGCGCGGCCGGCAGGCCGGGCTGCCGCTTGCGCAGCGCGCCGCTGGCCGATGGCAGCCGGGCCACCTGGGAGTGGTTGCGCGACGACCGGGAGGCGGAGCGCGGCGCCTATGCCTTGCGCCTGGGCGATTGGCGCCTGGATGGCGAGTGGACGCTCGACCACCGCGTGTCCGATTGCGGTCGCTACCTGGCCCTGGTGGCCTTCGCCGAGGCGCCGACCCTGCCGCAGCGCCTGGCCATACTCGATAGCCGGGAGCGGCGCCTGGAGTGGCTCGCCGAGCCGCTGGCCGATCTGCACCTGCAAGGTTTCATCGATGGCCAGGTGCATCTTGTCCACCTGCTCGGGCGCAACGCCTACCAGCCGCCGAGCGGGCCGGGAGAGGGCGACCCCGGGTTGCTGCGGCGCTTCGACGAAGGGCTGCCCGAGCCAGGCGCGTGGCACGCGTTCGGTCGCTTCCGCGACGACTGGCGGCATTACTACGAACAGGCGCGCGTCGCCTTCGACGGCTCCGCCTGGCGGCTGCTTCCCGCTACGCGCTGGCTGGATGCGCCGCCGCGGCCCTGGAGCGACGGCGACTTCATCCTGCCGGCGGTGGGCGCGAAGGACGCCGCCTGGGGCTTCGGCTTCCACTACGAGGGCATGCACCGCGACGAGGACGTGCGCGCCGGCTTCAGCCGCGATGGCTACCTGCTGACCGCATCGGGCATCGGCGTGGCCAACCTGGCGGCGCCGATGATCTGGTCGGCGGACGGTCGCTACCTGGCGCTGACCCGGCACGTCCAGCGCTACGCGGAAAGCGACCTGGAGCAAGACCAGTGGCGCCTGCTACTGCTCGACGTGCGCGAGCGCACGTTGCGCCGCTACCGCGACGACCTCGGCGAGTACCCGTGCTTCGACAGCTTCGACGTCGACCTGTGCTTCCGCAGTGCGGGGACGGGGCGCTACGTGCTGGCCCTGGATGACCTGCTGGAGGCGCCCGCCGAGTCGCTGCGGGACTGTGGCGGACGCTGGCTGCCGGCCGAGGAGTTGCCGCGGCGGCGCTACTGGGAGCGCCTGGCGTTTCCCGCGCGCCCTCAGTAGTCGATGACCACGTCGCCCTTGGGCACGCTGCAACAGGAGAGGATGTAGCCCTCGGCGACATCCTCGTCGGTGATCCCGCCGTTGTGCTCCATCTCCACCTCGCCGGCGGTCTTCATTACCTTGCAGGTGCCGCAGATGCCCATCCCGCAGGCCTTCGGAATGTGCAGGCCGAGCTTGGCGGCGGCGGCGTGCACGGTTTCCCCGGGGCTGACGCGGATGCTCTTGCCGGTGGCGGTGAATTCCACCTGGTGCTGGTCGGCGACCGGTACCTCCGGCGCCTCGGCGGCTTCCGCGGCCAGTTCCCTGACGTCGGCGCGGACCTCCGGCGGGGTCGGCCCGAAGGCTTCCTCGTGATAGCGGCTCATGTCGTAGCCGTGGCCCTGCAGCAGGTGCTTCACCGCGCTCATGTAGGGCGTCGGGCCGCAGCAGAAGATCTCCCGTTCGAGGAAGTCCGGGGCGATCAGCTCCAGCATGCGCAGGTTCAGGTAGCCACGGTAGCCGGCCCAGGCTTCGCCGAGGCCGTGGCGCTCGCAGATGATGTGCAGGCTGAAGTTGTCGATCCGCGAGGCCATGTGTTCCAGCTCGCGGTGGTAGATGATGTCTTTCGGCGAACGGGCGCTGTGGACGAAGACCATGTCGACGTTGGCGTTGGTGTCGAAGAACCAGCGCGCCATGGACATCACCGGGGTGATGCCGACCCCGCCGGAGAGGAACAGCACCTTGTCGGCCGGGAAGTCGATGGCGTTGAACAGGCCGACCGGGCCGTGCACCGGCAGCTCCTGGCCTTCCTTGAGATTGTCGTGCAGCCAGTTGGAGACCCGTCCGCCCGGCACCCGCTTGATGGTGATGGAGAAGCTGTAGGGCACCGAGGGCGAGCTGGAGATGGTGTAGGAGCGCATCACCGGCTCGCCGTCGATCTCCAGCTCCAGGGTGACGAACTGACCCGGCTTGAAGAAAAACAGGATCGGCTGGTCGGCCATGAAGCAGAAGGTGCGCACGTCCCAGGTTTCCTGGATGACCTTGACGCAGCGCACGAGGTGCCGGCCGTTGGCCCAGGTCTGGGTGGTGACCGGATTGAGGAAGTTGCTCGACATGGTGATCTCTCCGCGCGCACGGGGCCGGACGACGGCCTGATGGGGCGGATTGTGCGCATCGCCGGGGGCGCTCATTTACCTGCCAGCGACATTTACATGCTTATCGCGACCTGCCCGCTGGGGCGCGGCCCGCAGCGTCGGAAACGGATGCGGTCATGTCGCCCATGGATAAGGTCGTCGTCGGGCGCCGGCCCACACTCCAGACCAGCCGAGACGAGGGTTTGCATGAACCCCGGGAGGGTAAGACCCGGACGTGTAGAGCGACTGACCTTCATTCCCGCCACGGCGGGACCCGTCCATCGGCAGGGCGGGATTCCGGACCCGCGCCGGGATGAGGAAGGCTGTGAACGCCACCTTGCGTAGCAACCGTACCAGCCACTTTTTCCGCCGCCACCCGCGCGGGGGCGGCATGAGGAGTTACCGATGGACGTCACTTCCACCCTGAGTCTCGGCGATCCCCTGGAAGCGGCCCGCAAGGCCACCGCCGACATGTTGCGCAGCCGCGACCACAGCTTCTCCCTGCCACAGCCGTTCTACTGCGACCAGCGCCTGTTCGAGATCGACATGCAGGAGATCTTCCACAAGGAATGGCTGATCGCCGGCATGACCTGCGAGATTCCCGCCAAGGGCAATTTCCTCACCCTGCAGATCGGCAAGAACCCGGTGCTGGTGATCCGTGGCGCCGAGGGTCAGGTGCATGCCTTCCACAACGTCTGCCGGCACCGCGGCTCGCGCCTGTGCGTGAGCGAGAAGGGCAAGGTGGCCAAGCTGGTCTGCCCCTACCACCAGTGGACCTACGAGCTGGATGGCCGCCTGCTGTTCGCCGGTACCGAGATGGGCGCCGACTTCGACATGAAGGAGTACGGCCTGAAGCCGATCCAGGTGAAGACCGCCGGCGGCTACATCTTCATCAGCCTGGCGGAGAACCCGCCGGCCATCGACGACTTCCTGGCGACGCTCGAGCACTACATGGAGCCGTACGACATGGAGAACGCCAAGGTGGCGGTGCAGACCACCATCCGCGAAGCCGCCAACTGGAAGCTGGTGATCGAGAACAACCGCGAGTGCTACCACTGCAACGGCTCACACCCGGAACTGCTGAAGACCCTGCTGGAGTGGGACGACGTCACCGACCCGCGCGCCAGCCAGGCGTTCAAGGACCAGGTGGCGGCCTGCACCAGCGCCTGGGAGGCCGAGAAGATCCCGTACGCCCATGCCAGCTTCGGCCTGCGCAACCGCATCGTGCGCATGCCGCTGTTGGACGGCACGGTGTCGATGACCATGGACGGCAAGCAGGGCAGCAGGAAGCTCATGGGCCGGATCAAGAACCCCGACCTCGGCTCGATGCGCATCCTGCACCTGCCGCACTCCTGGAACCACTGCATGGGCGACCACCTGATCGTCTTCACCGTATGGCCGATCAGCGCCCAGGAAACCGTGGTCACCACCAAGTGGCTGGTGCACAAGGACGCGGTGGAGGGCGTCGACTACGACGTGGCGCGCCTGCGCGAGGTATGGGACGCGACCAACGACCAGGACCGTCGCCTGGCCGAGGAGAACCAGCGCGGGATCAACTCCGACGCCTACCAGCCGGGTCCATACTCGAAGACCTACGAGTTCGGCGTGATCAACTTCCTCGACTGGTACAGCGAGCGCATGCTGAACAACCTCGGCGAGGAGTCCGCCCACGTACGCAAGGTCGCCGGCAGCTGAGCCGGACGAGGCGCCCCCTGGCGGGGCGCCGCTTCGGAGGAAAGGTCATGGACAACCTGCTGTTCTACTTCAGCTCCGCCTTCGTCAGCCTGCTGCTGGCCTGGAACCTGTTCGCCTGCTGGCGGCGCCAGCGGTTGGCGGGGAAGTCCCGTCCCTGAACCGGCCCGTGCCATGCAAGGCCTTCCCCTGGCGCAGGGCGGCTATCCGCCGCCCTGCGCCGTGTTGCCAGCGAGCCTCCCTCGCGCATCCGGCCCCTGACAGTCCCCCGGCAAAAGGACTAAGGTGGAAAGGACTCAACCTGAACGGGCCGCTCAAGGGCGGCCTCTGGAGGCAAGCGTGGAAAACAATCCCCTGTGGGCCGAACTGGGCCGGCACTGGAAGCTGGTGGCCCTGCGTGGCGTGGCGGCGCTGGTGTTCGGCGTCCTGACCCTGCTCTCGCCGGCCCTGGCGCTGACCGTGCTGGTGCTGTTCTGGGGCGCCTACGCGCTGGTGGACGGGGTGTTCGCCCTGGTCGCCGCGTTCAGCATGCGCAGCGCCGGCCAGTTCAACTGGCCGCTGGCGCTGGTCGGGGTGATCGGCGTCGCGGCCGGCCTGGTGGCGTTCTTCTGGCCGCAACTGACGGCCATCGGCCTGCTCCTGATCATCGCCGGCTGGGCGCTGGCGATGGGTATCTTCCAGATCGTCGCGGCGATCCGCCTGCGCAAGTCGATCCGGAACGAGTGGTGGATGATCCTCTCTGGCGCCATCTCGGTGCTGTTCGGTGTGCTGATGATCGCCAACCCCGGCGCCGGGGCGCTGGCGGTGGTCTGGGTGATCGGCGCCTACGCGGTGTTCTTCGGCGTGCTGCTGGTCATGCTGGCGCTGCGCCTGCGCAAGACTTCGACCCTGAAGGCCTGACGCGGTGGCGGCGAAGCCGGCGGAGGAAACGCGCTGGTGCCTGTGGCGCCAGGACGACAACGGCAATGCCTTCGTCATGCGCCGCGACCTGACGCGCGACGAGGCCTGCGCGCTGGTCAGGGACTACCAGGCGCGCGGGCATCGGCAGCTGTATTGGGCGAGTCCGCAGGCGCGCGACTAGCTCGATGTCCCGGCGATCCGCTCGACCAGCGCCTCCAGGCGCTGCTCCACCGCCCGCAGGCGCGGCGACTCGCCGTCGTTCGCGCCGAGCTGGCGGGCGCAGAGATTGAGCGCGGAGAGCACCACCAGTTCGTTGCTGGTGACGTAGGGAAACTTGCGCTTGTTGGCGTCCACTTCCGCCTGCAGCAAGGCGGCGGCGTCCGCGAGGACGCGTTCCTCGCCGGCCGGCACGCGGATCGAATAGTCCCGGCCGAGGATCGACAGGACCTGGACGCCGTCGCGGCTCATGCGCTAACCGGTTGCTGCGCGCTGAGGCGCTCGACCAGGGCTTCCAGGCGGGCCTGGGTGCCGCTCTGCTTCTCTTCCTGCTCGAGCATGGAGAGTTGCAGGGTTTCGTTTTCCTCGGTGGCCTGGCGCAGCTGCTGCTGAAGCTGGTCGTGGCTGTCGCGCAGGGCCTGGTTCTGTTGCAGCAGTTCGGCTACCAGGGTTTCCAGGCGTTCCAGGGTATTCTCCAGCATGATCTCGTCCCAGTCGTTCAAAGGGCGCGCAGGATAAAGAAAAGCGCCTGCCGAAGCCAGGTCGGTGGTCGGTTGCCTGGCTTCGGCGCACGCATTCACCAGTGGAAAGTGCCGCCCAGCGAGTAATGGCCGGGATCGGCGACGAAGGGATCGCGATCGGTGGCCGGCGGGCAGCTGCGCCGCTTCAGGCAGTCTTCGGCGCGCTCGAGGTAGCTGCGCTCGTCGCCGGTGATGCGCACGTCCGGGAGGATGCTGGAAAAGGCGGGGTAGCCTTGCGCGCAGCCGCCCAGGAGGAAGAACGGCAGGAAGCGGAAGAGGCGTCGGGTCATGCTGAGGCTCCGTGGAAGCGTCGGGGTCATTGCGGTCGTTCGACGATGCGGCGGATGGTGCCGCCGCAGATGTCGGTGAAGCAGCGGTCGTAGTCCGAACTGCAGTTGAAGGCGCTGAAGCTGTTGTAGCCGCCGTAGCCGAAAGCGGAGGAGTAGCCCGGCGCCAGGCATTCCTTGCGCGCCTGCTTCTTGCTCTTGCCCTGGCTGCAATAGTGGTAGCTGCGCCGCTCCGCCTCGCGCAGGCGGTTCTCGTTCTGCCATTCCAGGCGCGCGAGGCTTTCGCACTGGCTCTGTTGCGTGCGGCACTGGGCGACGCAGGTGCGTCCCGCCTCGCTCGGCGGCATCACGTACTGGTAGCGCACGGAGGGGCCGCAGCCCGTCAGCAGGGCGAGCGCGAGCGCAGCGCCTGAGAGATTCAGGTGTCTGTTCATGGTTTCTTGCTGGGAAAGGGTGGAGCGGGGATCAGTCGTCCGCGACGTATTCCAGGATGTCGCCCGGCTGGCAGTCCAGGAAGGCGCAGATCTTCTCCAGGGTGTCGAGGCGGATGCCCTTGACCTTGCCGTTCTTCAGCAGGGACAGGTTCTGTTCGGTGATACCGATGGCTTCCGCCAGCTCCTTGGAGCGGACCTTGTTCTTCGCCAGGATGACGTCTAGTCGGATGATGATCATGGGGTCGTCATATGAAGGCTCTTACTTCTTCGTCCAGTTTCCTGGCTTCGCTCATCATCAGGCCGAACGAGCAGAGAAAGATCGCCTTGAGGAACTCGTAGGCCGCTTCGGAAGTGAGTCCGATCGAAACGCTCAGGACACGCTCGCCGTCGGGCAGGTCGAGAGATAGTACAAGACCTTGCAGCGTATTGATAAATGGCTGGAGCAAGAGTGCCAGGAAGGACAGCAGGCCGATGTGCACCAGGGTCCTGGCGTTGCGCTGCGACCAGCGTTCGCCCTTGGCCAGGCGGCGGAAGAACAGGCCGGTGAGCGCCAGGCCGAACGCGGAAAGCAGGGTCGGCAGGTAGTCCAGCAGCATCAGCAGCGCCCGGCTGCTCCAGGACAGGACGAAGCCGTCGCTGGCCAGGCGCGGCATTTCATCGCTCCAGGCCTGCAGGTAACCCTGTTCGCTGAGACCGGAGAGCCAGAGATGAGTGTTCGCCCCGAGTTCGATGCAGGCCATGCCCCAGGCCAGGATGGCGCAGAGCATGCCGAGCAGGTAGAGCTTGTGGTTGCTGAGATGCGTGGATAGCGTCATGCCGGGTTCCCCTGTGTGTTTCGCGTCTGGATGGCAAAACTAGGGAATAAATTATCGTAATACAATAATTTATCGTCACCGCGTCATAACTTGTGATCTGGAGCACAGTGCATCCTGGCCCGCTTCAGCGGATCACGCCTTCCTCGCGCAGGAGCTTGAAGATGGCTTCGGCACCGGCTTCCGCCGAAAGGTCCTTGAGTAACTGCCCGGTACCGCCGGAAGCCTTGGCGGTGGCGGCTTTCATCCGCTCGGCGCCGGTCTTCGCCCTGATCACCTTGAGCCGCTTCGGTCGCGGCCGGGCCGGTTGCAGGCTGTCTTCGGCGAGCAGCGGGTCGTCGACCACCTCCACCTCATGGGCCTCGATCTCGCCACGCCGGGCCGGGCCGAAGGCGCTCTGCCGGGCCGCCGGCGCGGCATTGTCGACACTGGCGACGAACGGCAGGCGTACCCGCAGCCGGCGTCGCTGGCCGCGAGGCAGGGCCTGGAGGACCTCGGCGCTACCGTCCTCGACCTTCTCGACCTCGGCCAGGCCGACCACCAGTGGCCAGCCCAGGCGCTCGGCGAGGAGGAAGGGCAGCATCCCGGAGCCTTCCCCGGTTTCCGCCTGGCTGCCGGTGAGCACCAGTTGCGCGCGGGAGTCGCGCAGGTGCTCGGCCAGTGCGGGCAGGGCGTCGGCGCCGGCCGGCTGTTCCAGCACGGACAAGCGTTCCAGGCCCATTCCGAGATAGCCGCGCAGCGCCTCGGCGTGCGGGTCGCCGGCGTGCAGCACCTGCAGGCGCGGGCCGCTCAGGCGCAGGCCGAGCTCCACCGCGCGGGCGTCCTGTTCGGCGCGGCGCGGGCGTCCGGAGGCGGGGTGGGCGCCGATGGAGACCAGCGCGACGATGTTCAGCTCAGTCATGGTTCGATACCGATGCAAGGTACGTGGAAGCGGATTCAGGCCGCATCGCGTGCGGCGCCGTTGCGGTGTGCCTCGGCCAGGCGGACCAGCGCGCGGAGGATTTCCGTCGAGTCGCCGATCACCGAGAGATCGGCGCGCTTGATCATGTCGCAGCCGGCGTCGCGGTTCACCGCCACTACCTTGTCGCAGGCGCCTATGCCCTGCAGGTGCTGGATCGCCCCGGAGATGCCCACCGCCAGGTAGACCCGCGCGGTGACCCAGGTACCGGTGGCGCCGACCTGGCGGTTGCGCGGCATGTGCCCGTCATCCACCGCCACCCGCGAGGCGCCCTCGGTGGCGCCGAGGGCGGCGGCGGCCTGGTGGAACAGTGCCCAGTCCTGCACGCCGTTGCCGCCGGAGAGGATGAACTCGGCCTCGGCCATGGGAATCCGCGCCGGGTCCACGGCCACCGGGCCGAGGTCCTCGATGCGTGGCAGGTTGCGCGCCACCTGCTCGGCCATGTGCAGTTCGCGAACCTCATGGCGGGTCTCGCTGACCGGCTCGGCGCATTCCGCCGCGGCCAGCAGCAGGCGCGGCAGGGCGCGCTGGATGTCCTCGCGGCCGGCGCCGGCGCGGCCGATGCAGCGACCCTCCTCGACCTGCCAGATGCGCGTGGCCGGTCGTTCGCCGAGGGCGGCGGCCAGGCGCCGGCCCAGTTCGCCGCCGCCGCTGCGGCTGTCCGGGAACAGCCAGTGACGCGGGACGAACTGGTTTTCCAGGTTGCGCAACGCCAGAACCCGTTGCTCGGGCGCGTAGCCGTCGTACTGGTCGCCGGCAAGGTGCAGCAGGCGATCGACGCCGGCGCTGTCGAAGGCGCTTTCCTTGTGTTCGCCGAACACCACGGCGAGCACCGCGCCGTCGCTGCCGGCGAGCTTGCGGGCCAGGCCGAGGAGATCCTTGTCGTGGCTGGTGAGGCGACCGCCGACCAGGTCCGGGACCACCGCGACGAGGAATGCCGGTTGCTCGATCACATGCAGCGGCAACTGCGCTTCCTGCGCCGGGCTGGCACGCCGCGCGCCGCCGCCCTGCTGGCCGCCGGAGCGATCGATGCGGCGGATGCCGTTGGGCCCGACGAAGCCGACGGCGTGCGGGTTCTTGCGGAGCACGCCGTTGGGGCCCATCCAGCGCGCTTCGCCGCCCTGGGCGGACTGCATGGCCGCATGCAGCGGATGCAGGCGGTTGCGGGCGATCCATTCGGCGCGTGGGTCGCGGCGGACGATGTCGTTCATGCGGAATGCTTCCTGTGGCTGCGGCTACCCTCTTCCCCGGTCCTCTCCCTGGAGGGAGAGGCCACTATCCGTGCTGCCCCGGTCAGCAGCGGACCTGATGCGAAGCTCGACACTCTCATCAATGCACCTCCGCCACGGCTTCACGCCGCACCGGCTTTTTTGCCGGCGCTTCCGCCTGCTCTATCAGCGCTTCCGCCACCAGCTCGGCGATGTCCTTGATCTCCGGTCGCGGCGCCACCACGCCCTCGAGCATCGCGGTGCATTGCGGGCAGCCGACGGCCACCAGCTCGGCGCCGGTCTCGCGGATGTCGGCCATGCGCATGTCGGGGATCCGCTGCTTGCCGGGGATGTCGGTGATCGGCGCGCCGCCGCCACCGCCGCAGCAGCGCGAGCGGAAGCCGGAGCGTTGCATTTCCTTGACCTCGATGCCGAGTGCGCGCAGCACGTTGCGCGGCGCCTCGTACTCGCCGTTGTAGCGGCCGAGGTAGCAGGGGTCGTGGTAGGTGACGCTGCCGGCCTTGCTGCGGCCCAGTCGCAGCGTGCCGGCGCGCAGCAGTTCGTCGATGAAGGTGCTGTGGTGCAGCACCTGGTAGTCGCCGCCGAGGGCGCCGTATTCGTTCCTCAGCACATGGAAGCTGTGCGGGTCGCAGCTGACGATGCGGGCGAAGCGGTATCGCGCCAGGGTCGCGATGTTGCGCCTGGCCAGGTTCTGGAAGGTCGCCTCGTCGCCCAGGCGACGCGCCACGTCGCCGCTGTCGCGCTCCTCCAGGCCGAGCACGGCGAAGTCCACTCGCGCCGCCTTGAGGATCTTCACGAAGGCGCGCAGGGTGCGCTGGTTGCGCATGTCGAAGGCGCCGTCGCCGACCCAGAACAGCACGTCGACGGATTTCTTCTCGCTCATCAGCGGCAGGTTCAGGTCCGCCGCCCAGTTCAGCCGGCCGCCGGGAGCGAAGCCGCCGGGATTGTCGGTGGCGATCAGGTTGTCCAGCACCTCGGCGCCCTTGTTCGGCGTGGCGCCTTTCTCCAGGGTCAGGTGGCGGCGCATGTCGACGATGGCGTCGACGTGCTCGATCATCATCGGGCATTCCTCGACGCAGGCGCGGCAGGTGGTGCAGGACCACAGGGTGTCGGCGTCGACCAGGGCCTTGCCGTCCAGCGCGACGATCGGCTGGTGCGGGCCGCCGCCATGTTCGCCCAGCGGTTTGCCTGGATAGGGGCTGCCGGCGAACTTCGCGTCGTTGCCGCCGGCCAGGCCGATGACCATGTCCTGGATCAGCTTCTTCGGGTTCAGCGGCTGGCCGGCGGCGAACGCCGGGCACATCGCCTCGCACTTGCCGCACTGCACGCAGGCGTCGAAACCGAGCAGTTGGTTCCAGGTGAAGTCGGTGGGCTTTTCCACCCCCAGCGGCGCCTGCGGATCGGCCAGGTCGAGCGCCTTGAGGCCGGTGGAGCGGCCGCCGCGCCCATCTTTTCTGGAGAACCGTTCGGCGCGGCGGTGCCAGGCCAGGTGCAGGGCACCGGCGAAGGCGTGCTTCATCGGCCCGCCCCAGGTCATGCCGAGGAACAGCTCGGACACGCCCCAGGCCACGCCCAGCGCGAGGACGGCCGCCAGCGTCCAGCCGCCGAAGCCCTGCGGGAGGATCCCGGCCACCGGCAGGGTGGCGAGGAAGAAGCTCGCGGCGAACGCCAGCAGGCTCTTCGGCAGGCGCATCCAGGGGCCCTTCGACAGCCGCGACGGCGGGTCGAGGCGGCGGCGGGCGACGAACAGCGCGCCGACGAACATCAGCGCCGTGGCCGCCAGCAGGGCGAAGCCGAGGATGCGGTCGTGCAGGCCGAAGCCGTGCACCAGGATCGCCAGCAGCGCTGCCAGGACGAAGCCGCCGGCGGTGGCCACGTGGGTCCTGGACATGTACCTGTCGCGCTCGACCACATGGTGCAGGTCCACCAGGTAGCGACGCGGCATCTGCATGAGGCCGCCGATCCAGTCGACCCTGGAGGGTCGGCCGCGGCGCCACATGAGGAAGCGCTTCGCGGCGCCGAGCACGGCAAGTGCCAGGGCGGCGAAGAGCAGGAGGGGGAGGAGGGTGTCGAGCATTTCTGGTCTCCCTGCGGGACGTCAGGCGGCGCTGGATCGGCCCCTATCCCGCTTGCGGGAGAGGGGGGCCGACCGTGCCGGTCGGATGCCACGAGGCGTGTCTTAGAAATCCTTGCACAAGCGCAGCGCGTCATAGATCGCCGCATGGGTGTTGCGCTGGGCCACGCAGTCGCCGATGCGGAACAGCAGGTAGCCATCGCCGTTCTCCGCCAGGCAAGGCTGCGGCTGGATCGCGAACAGCGCCTCGACGTCGATCTGGCCCTTGTTCCGCGAGCCCTGCTTGAGCGCGTAGTAGAGGCTCTCGTCGGGGCGCACGCCGTTTTCCACCACCACCTGGTCGACCACCCGCTCTTCCCGCGCGCCGGTGTATTCGTTCTCCAGCACCGCCACCAGCCTGTCGCCCTCGCGGTAGACCTTCTCCAGCATCAGGTCGCCGGTCATGATCACTTCCCTGGGGTACATGCTGCGGTAGTAGGTGGGGAAGGTGGTGCCGCCGATGGCCACCCCCGGCTTGATGTCGTCGGTGACGATCTCCACCTGGGCGCCCTTGTCGGCGAGGAAGTCCGCCACCGACATGCCGCTGAACTCGCAGATGGTGTCGTAGACCAGCACGTTCTTGCCCGGCTCGACCGTGCCGTCGAGCACGTCCCAGCTGCTCACCACCAGGCCCTCGGCGGCGCCCCAGTGTTCGTTCTGCTCGAGGAACGGATGTCCGCCGTTGGCCAGCACCACCACGTCCGGGCGCAGGTCGAGGATGGTCTCGGGGTCGGCCGCGGTGCCCAGGCGCAGGTCGATGCCCAGGCGCGCCAGCTCCAGTTGGTACCAGCGGGTGATGCCGGCGATCTGGTCGCGTTGCGGCGCCCTGGCGGCGGTGGTGATCTGGCCGCCGAGCTGCTCCTTCTTCTCGAACAGGGTCACGTCGTGACCACGTTCGGCCGCCACGCGGGCAGCCTCCATCCCGGCCGGCCCGCCGCCGACCACCACCACCTTGCGCTTCGGCCCGGCGGATTTCTCGATGATGTGCGGCACGCCCATGTATTCGCGGGAGGTCGCGGCGTTCTGGATGCACAGCACGTCCAGGCCCTGGTACTGGCGGTCGATGCAATAGTTGGCGCCGACGCACTGCTTGATCTGGTCGACCTGGCCCATCTTGATCTTGGCGATCAGGTGCGGGTCGGCGATGTGCGCGCGGGTCATGCCGACCATGTCCACGTAGCCGCCTTCGAGGATGCGCGTGGCCTGGTTCGGGTCCTTGATGTTCTGCGCGTGCAGCACCGGCACATCGACCACTTCCTTGATGCCGGCCGCCAGGTGCAGGAACGGCTCCGGCGGGAAGGTCATGTTGGGGATGACGTTGGCCAGGGTGTTGTGGGTATCGCAGCCGGAGCCGACCACGCCAATGAAGTCGAGCATGCCGGTATCGCTGTAGTACTTGGCGATCTGCTTCATGTCCTCGTGGGACAGGCCGTCCGGGTGGAATTCGTCGCCGCAGATGCGCATGCCGACGCAGAAGTCCTCGCCGACCTCGGCGCGCACTGCCTTGAGCACCTCGAGGCCGAACTTCATCCGCCCCTCGAAGCTGCCACCCCATTCGTCGGTGCGCTTGTTGACCCGCGGACTCCAGAACTGGTCGATCATGTGCTGGTGCACGGCGGACAGCTCGACGCCGTCCAGGCCGCCTTCCTTGGCGCGGCGGGCGGCCTGCGCGTAGTTGCCGATGACCCGCCAGATCTCCTCCACCTCGATGGTCTTGCAGGTGGCGCGGTGCACCGGCTCGCGGATACCCGACGGCGACATCAGGGTCGGCCAGTGGTAGCCGTCCCAGCGCGAACGGCGCCCCATGTGGGTAATCTGGATCATGATCTTGGCGCCGTGCTTATGCATGGCGTCCGCCAGGTTCTGGAAGTGCGGGATGATCCGGTCGGTGGACAGGTTCACCGAACTCCACCACTGCTGCGGGCTGTCGATGGCGACCACCGAGGAGCCGCCACAGATGGCCAGGCCGATGCCGCCCTTGGCCTTTTCCTCGTAGTACTTCACGTAGCGCTCGGTGGTCATCCCGCCGTCGGTGGCGTAGACCTCGGCGTGGGCGGTGGAGAGCACGCGGTTGCGGATGGTCAGCTTGCCGATCTGGATCGGCTGGAACATTGCTTCGAAGGCCATGACCCTTTCCTCGGCTTACAGGGGTTTGACGACGAACAGGCCGTCTTCGTGACCGTCCTCGGCGCCGCTGTAGACCTGTTCGGCCACGGTGCGCAGGCTGCTGCCGCGGGCGGCGAGGATCTGGTCCATGGCGCCGGCGAACCAGCCGGTGAACATGTAGTCGACCTTGCGGTTGACCTTGCCGTAGACGTAGACGAAGGCGGAGTGCCGCAGACGGACCTCGGCGGTGCCTTCCTCGAGGTTGATCCGCTCGATCTCGAACAGGCCCCAGCCGCGCTGGGACAGGCGCTTCATGTAGTGCTCGAACACCGCCACGCCTTCCAGGCCGTGGCATTCGGCTTCCTTTTCGCACCAGTGCCAGGCGGACTTGTAGCCGGCCTTGTAGAGGATCTCGGCGTAGGCGTCGGCGCCCAGCACTTCTTCGATGCCCATGTGGTTGTTGACGAAGAAATGCCGCGGCACGTAGAGCATCGGCAGGGCGTCGGTGGTCCAGACGCCGGTCTCGCTGTCGACCTCGATGGGCAGTTGGGGGGCGTGTTTGGCCATGGTGTAAGCTCCGATTCTTTAGGCTCCCTCTCCCTTCAGGGGGAGGGGCGGGGAGAGGGATGATGGGTGCGATGCAATGCCCTCTCCCTGAAGGAGAGGCGTCGAGTCGGGAGTGGGCCGGGAGTCACTCGCCCCAGACGTCCTGCAGGACCCTTACCCAGTTCTCGCCCATCACCTTGCGCACCACGCGCTCGGGCATGCCGCGCTCGAGCAGGGTCTCGGTGAGGTTGGGGAATTCGCCGACGGTGCGGATGCCCAGCGGGTTGACGATCTTGCCGAAGTTGGTCAGGCGCCGGGCGTAGCCCTTGTCGTGGGTCAGCCACTCGAAGAAGTCGTGGCCGTGGCCCTGGGTGAAATCGGTGCCGATGCCGATGGCGTCCTCGCCGACGATGTTCATCACGTACTCGATGGCCTCGGCGTAGTCGTCGATGGTCGAGTCGATGCCTTTCCTGAGGAACGGCGCGAACATGGTCACACCGACGAAGCCGCCATGATCGGCGATGAACTTCAGCTCCTCGTCGGACTTGTTGCGCGGGTGTTCCTTGAGACCGGACGGCAGGCAGTGGGAGTAGCAGACCGGTTTCTTCGATTCGAGGATGACCTCTTCGGAGGTCTTGCTGCCGACGTGGGAGAGGTCGCACATGATGCCGACCCGGTTCATCTCCGCGACGATCTCCCGACCGAAGCCGGAGAGCCCGCCGTCACGCTCGTAGCAGCCGGTGCCGACCAGGTTCTGGGTGTTGTAGCACATCTGCACGATGCCCACGCCGAGCTGCTTGAACACCTCGACGTAGCCGAGCTGGTCCTCGAATGCGTGGGCATTCTGGAAGCCGTAGAGGATGCCGGTCTTGCCCTGCTCCTTGGCCCTGCGGATGTCCGCGGTGCTGTGCACCGGGATCACCAGGTCGCTGTTGTCGCGGATCAGCTTGTTGCTGGCGACGATATTGTTCACCGTCGCCTGGAAGCCTTCCCATACCGACACGGTGCAATTGGCGGCGGTCAGGCCGCCCTTGCGCATGTCCTCGAACAGTTCGCGGTTCCACTTGGCGATGATCAGACCGTCGATGACGATGCTGTCGGCGTGCAATTCGGCTGGGCTCATCTGGCATACCCCTTTCAGGCTGGGCGCGCCGGGACTTGTGCCGACGCTTTGGGGGCAGCATATCGTCGGGGCCCGGCGCGACCCGGCCCGAAAACGACCAGGGTCGTGCCGAAAGCGTCAAGCGTGCGACCGCAACGACGGAGGGCGATGTCGCGGATGGAACAGGCGCTGGCCGCCCGGGACCGGCAACGGGGAGCGAACGCGCCCCTGCCGGCGCGGGTTCAGAGGCCGAGCTCGCCGAGCGACGGATGGTCGTCCGGGCGGCGCCCCAGCGGCCAGCGGAACAGCCGCTGGTCCTCGCGGATCGGCAGGTCGTTGATGCTGGCGTGACGTTCGTACATCAAACCCTGCTCGTCGAACGCCCAGTTCTCGTTGCCGTAGGAGCGGAACCAGTTGCCCGAGTCGTCGTGCCATTCATAGGCGAAGCGCACGGCGATACGGTTGCCGGTGAATGCCCAGAGTTCCTTGATCAGCCGGTATTCCTGCTCGCGCTGCCACTTGCCGCTGAGGAATTCGACGATCCGCTCGCGGCCGCGGACGAAGGTCGAGCGATTGCGCCAGACGCTGTCGGGGCTGTAGGCCAGCGAGACGCGCTGCGGGTCGCGGCTGTTCCAGCCGTCCTCGGCGGCGCGGACCTTCTGCGCGGCGGTTTCGGCGGTGAAGGGGGGAAGCGGGGGACGGACGTCGCTCATGGCGGGCTCCTCGGGCTGCGGTGGTTTTCGATGGGTACAGCGTAGGGCAGGGCGGGCGTGGCCGAATGACGTCGAGCCCACGGATCCTGCCAATCCGCCTTGTCCCCTGGCTGTTTGCCAGGCTGGCCAGACCCACCCCGGGCAGGGCTATGATGGCCGCCACCGGAGTGGACAAGGATCGACCTCGCGCAATGACCTCCACCACCTACCTCGGCCTGCTGCTGGTCGGCATGCAGGTGCTCGGCTTCGTCGCCGCCATCCATGCCGTGCTCACCGTGCGCACCGCCCAGGGCGCGATCGCCTGGGCCACCTCGCTGGTATTCATGCCGTACCTGACCCTGCTGCCGTACCTGGTGTTCGGGCGCAGCCGTTTCGACGCCTACATCGAGGCGCGGCGCCAGGCCAACCGCGAGATGCACCTGGCGGCCGCCGAGCTGGACTGGCGTCCCTGGGTCGAGGAGGCCCTGGCGGCCCGCCAGGTCAGCGGCTACAAGGGGCTCAAGGCGCTGGTGCGGATGACCCGCACGCCGACCCTGGCGAACAACCGGGTGCGCCTGCTGGTCAACGGCGAGGCCAGCTTCGAGGCGATGTTCAAGGCGATCTCCGCCGCCCGCCAGGTGATCCTGGTGCAATTCTTCATCGTCCGTGACGACGCCCTCGGCCAGCGCCTCCAGCAATTGCTGCTGGAGCGCGCGGCCAACGGCGTGGAAGTGTTCTTCCTCTATGACGCCATCGGCAGCCACGCGCTGCCGCACCGCTACGTCGAGCGGCTGCGCCAGGGCGGCGTACAGGTGCACGGCTTCAGCACCGGCAGCGGCATGCTCAACCGCTTCCAGGTGAATTTCCGCAACCACCGCAAGGTCGTGGTGGTGGACGGTGAATGCGGTTTCGTCGGCGGGCACAACGTCGGTGTCGAGTACCTCGGCGAGAAGCCGCCGCTGGCGCCCTGGCGCGATACCCACCTGGAACTGCGCGGACCGGCGGTGGCCTGCCTGCAGGAAAGCTTCGCCGAGGACTGGTACTGGGCGACCCACAGCCTGCCGCCGCTGATCCTGCCGCCGCAGTACGACAGCGAGGGCGCGCTCTGCCAGGTGGTCGCCAGCGGCCCGGCGGATGCCCAGGAAACCTGCTCGCTGTTCTTCGTCGAGATGATCAACGCCGCCCACGAGCGGGTCTGGATCACCTCGCCGTATTTCGTTCCCGACGAGGCGGTGATGGCCGCCCTGCGCCTGGCGGTGCTGCGCGGCGTCGACGTGCGCCTGCTGATTCCCGCGCGCGCGGACCACCGCACGGTGTACGCCGCCTCCAGCCTCTACGCGCTGGAGGCGATCCGCGCCGGGGTCAAGGTGTTCCGCTACCAGCCCGGCTTCCTCCACCAGAAGGTGGTGCTGGTGGACCGCGATACCGCCGCCGTCGGCAGCGCCAACCTGGACAACCGTTCGTTCCGGCTGAATTTCGAGGTGATGGTGGTGACCGTCGACGAGGGCTTCGCCGGCGAGGTGGAGACGATGCTCGAGGCGGATTTCGCCGAGTCGCTCGAATTCACTCCGGAAGACCGCCGCAGCGTACGCCGCCTGCAGCAACTGGGGATGCGCGTGGCGCGACTGGTCTCGCCGATCCTCTGAGGACCTGCCCACGACCGCTGCGCAACGGAAACCTGCCGTCAACAGGTTCCGCGCGCCGCCGCGTCGTCTCTGCCGCCCGCCGAACGCGCGGGCGTGCAGCTTTTCCCTAGCCAGCGACTACAAAAATCATAATTTCGCTATTCCCCGGCTCTGAACAGAATGCGGCCATCACGCAACCGCAGAACAAGAACGACCAGAGTCCGAGGAACCGAGCCATGACCGACCTGAATCGCACCGCCTTGCCCTCGCGCACGGACGGGACCGTGGAAAAGACCGACACCCTCGTCGTCGGCGCCGGCCAGGCCGGCGTGGCGATGAGCGAACACCTGGGCCGTCTCGGCGTGCCGCACCTGGTCCTGGAGCGCAGCCGCATCGCCGAGGCCTGGCGCAGTGGGCGCTGGGATTCGCTGGTGGCCAACGGCCCGGCCTGGCACGACCGCTTCCCGGGAATGGAATTCGACAGCGATCCCGACGGCTTCCCCGGCAAGGACCAGGTGGCCGCCTATTTCGAGGCCTACGCGAAGCGGATCGCCGCGCCGATCCGCACTGGCGTCGAGGTGACGAAGGTGGTGCGCAACGTCGGCCGCCCCGGCTTCACCGTGGAAACCTCCGCCGGGACCATCGAGGCCAACCGCGTGGTCGCCGCCACCGGCCCGTTCCAGCGTCCGGTGATCCCGCCGATCGCGCCGCGCGACGAGCGTATCCGGCAGCTCCACTCGGCCCACTACCATAACCCGCGGCAGTTGCCCGAAGGCGCGGTACTGGTGGTCGGCGCCGGTTCGTCGGGGGTCCAGATCGCCGACGAGCTGCAACGTGCCGGGCGCCAGGTCTACCTCTCGGTGGGCGCCCATGACCGCCCGCCGCGTTCCTACCGTGGTCGCGATTTCTGCTGGTGGCTGGGGGTGCTCGGCGAATGGGACGCGGAAGTCGCCAAGCCCGGCCGCGAGCACGTGACCATCGCCGTGAGCGGCGCCCGCGGCGGACATACCGTGGACTTCCGCGCCCTGGCACAGCAGGGCGTGACCCTGGTCGGACTGACCAGGTCCTTCACCGACGGCGTCGCCACCTTCCAGCCGGACCTGGCGGAGAACCTGGCGCGCGGCGACGAGAACTACCTGGCGCTGCTCGACGCCGCCGACGCCTATGTCGCCCGCAACGGCCTCGACCTGCCGGAAGAGCCCGAGGCGCGCCGCCGGCTGCCCGATCCGGCGTGCGTGACCGATCCGATCCTCGAGCTGGACCTGGCCGCGGCCGGGGTGGGCAGCATCATCTGGGCCACCGGCTATGCCGTCGATTTCGGCTGGCTGCAGGTCGACGCCTTCGACCCGAACGGCAAGCCGCGCCACCAGCGCGGCGTGTCCAGCGAACCCGGCGTGTACTTCATCGGCCTGCCCTGGCTGTCGCGGCGCGGCTCCTCGTTCATCTGGGGCGTCTGGCACGACGCTCGCCACGTCGCCGACCACATCGCCATCCAGCGCAAGTACCTCGACTACCACGCCGCCGCGCAACGCCAGCAACCGGAACGCGCCGCGCCCGCCCCGCAAACCAGCCTGCAGGAAGTCAGCTGATGCCTACCCACACCCGCATACGCATGTTCAACACCAAGGACACCTATCCCAACCAGTCCCTGGACAACGACCTCTGCCAGGCCGTGCGCGCCGGCAACACGGTGTACGTGCGCGGCCAGGTCGGCACCGACTTCGACGGCAACCTGGTCGGCCTCGGCGACCCGCGCGCCCAGGCCGAGCAGGCGATGAAGAACGTCAAACAATTGCTGGAAGAAGCCGGTAGCGACCTCTCGCACATCGTCAAGACCACTACCTACCTGATCGACCCGCGCTACCGCGAGCCGGTCTATCGCGAGGTCGGTAAATGGCTCAAAGGGGTGTTCCCGATTTCCACCGGGCTGGTGGTCTCGGCCCTCGGCCAGCCGCAGTGGCTGATGGAGATCGACGTGATCGCGGTGATTCCCGACGACTGGCAGCAATGAGGAGGCGCGCGCCATGACCTTTTCCATCGTCGGCCGCTGCGCCGAAACCGGCCAGTTGGGCATCGCCATCAGCTCGTCGAGCATCGCCGTCGGCGCCCGTTGTCCCTGGCTGCGCGCCGGCACCGGCGCGGTGGCCACGCAGAACATCACCCTGCCGGCGCTCGGCCCGCAGATCCTCGACCGCCTCGACCAGGGCCTGGCCCCTGGCGAAGCGCTGGACCAGGCGCTGAGCAGCAACGGCTATGGCCAGTACCGCCAGGTCACGGTGATCGACCAGCACGGCCGCACCGCGTTGTTCACCGGCCGCGAGGCGCTCGGCGTGCACCACGCGCTGGCTGGCGAGCAATGCGTGGCGGCCGGCAACCTGCTGGCCGCGCCGGCGGTGATCGAGGCGATGGTGGATGCCTTCGAGAACGCCGAAGGCCTGCTCGCCGAGCGCCTGCTGGCGGCGATGGGGGCCGCGCTGGCCGCTGGCGGCGAGGCCGGGCCGGTGCATTCGGCGGCGCTGTCGGTGGTCGGCGACCTGCTCTGGCCGGTGGTCGACCTGCGCGTCGACTGGGCCGAGCAAGACCCCATCGGCCAGCTCGAGCGACTGTGGCTCGCCTACAAGCCGCAGATGCAGGACTATGTGACCCGCGCCCTCGACCCGACCCGTGCGCCGAGCTACGGCGTGCCCGGCGACGAGTGAGGCCGCCGTTCCCTTTCCTACGACGGCGCGCCGCGGACGGTGCGCCACTGGAGTCCGACATGCCTGGCAGCCGCGACATCCTCGCCGACCTGGTGGCCTTCGACACCGTCAGCCGCGAGTCCAACCTGGCGCTGATCGACTACGTCCGCGACTACCTGGCGGGTTTCGGCGTCGACAGCGAACTGTTCTTCGACGCCGAGGGCCGCAAGGCCAATCTCTACGCCACCATCGGCCCCAGCGACCGTGGCGGCGTCTGCCTTTCCGGGCATACCGACGTGGTGCCGGCGGACGGCCAGGCCTGGAGCGTGCCGCCGTTCCGGCTCAGCGAGCGCGACGGCCGCCTCTACGGGCGTGGCACGGCGGACATGAAGGGCTACCTGGCCTGCGTGCTGGCGGCCGTCCCGGCGTTCCTCGCCGCGCCGCTGCGCCTGCCGGTGCACCTGGCGTTCTCCTACGACGAGGAAGTCGGCTGCCTGGGCGTCCGTTCGCTGCTCGCGGCGCTGGAGCGGCGTCCGCACAAGCCGTTGCTGTGCATCATCGGCGAGCCCACCGAGCTGAAGCCGGTGCTCGGCCACAAGGGCAAGCTGGCCATGCGCTGCGAGGTGCACGGCGCGGCCTGCCATTCGGCCTACGCGCCGCAGGGGGTGAATGCCATCGAATACGCCGCGCGGCTGATCGGCCGCCTCGGCGAGATCGGCGCGCGCCTGGCGGCGCCGGAGCGCCACGACCGGCGTTTCGATCCGCCCTGCTCGACGGTGCAGACCGGGCTGATCCAGGGCGGTCGCGCGCTGAACATCGTGCCCGCCGAATGCCGCTTCGACTTCGAGATCCGTGCGCTGCCGGCGGACGACCCGCGACAGGTCGCCGAGGAGCTCCGCGACTACGCTGAAAGCGAACTGCTGCCGCAAATGCGCGCCGTGCAGCAAGGCACCGACATTCGCTTCACGCCGCTATCGGCCTATCCCGGGCTGCTCACCGCCGCCGACAGCCAGGCGGCGGAACTGATCGGCCTGCTCAGCGGTTCGACGGAATTTTCCACCGTGGCCTTCGGCACCGAAGGCGGTCTGTTCCATGAAGCCGGCATCCCGACGGTGATCTGCGGTCCCGGCAGCATGGACCAGGGCCACAAGCCGGACGAGTTCGTCAGCCTCGCTCAGCTCGAGGCGTGCGACGCCCTGCTGGCGCGCCTGGCGGCGTGGCTGCGGGAGCCTTGAGCGGCAGCACCGCGCGATCCTGGCTGGGACTGGCGGCGAAGCGCGCGCGGTAGCTGCGGGAGAAGTACGAAGGCGACTCGAAGCCGCAGGCCAGGCTCACCTGTAGCACGCTGAGGTCGGTCTGGCGCAGCAACTGGCGGGCCTTGTCCAGGCGCAGGCCGAGGTAGAAGTTCGAGGGCGTGTCGTCCAGGTGCACGCGGAACAGCCGTTCCAACTGGCGGCGGGTGACCTGGATGCGCTCGGCCAGCTCCAGGGTGGTCAGTGGTGGCTCGGTATGCCGCTCCATCTCGCCGATCACCTGCACCAGCTTGCGGTTGCTCACCCCATAGCGGGTCGCCACCTGCAGGCGCTGGTGGTCCTGGCGCGGGCGGATGCGGCCGAGCACGAACTGCTCGGAAACCTGCACCGCCAGCTGCGGGCCGTGGGCCTGGGCGATCAGGTCGAGCATCAGGTCGATGGAGGCGGTGCCGCCGGCCGAGGTGATGCGCGGGCCGTCGATCTCGAACAGTTCCTGGGTCACGGTCAACTGCGGGTAGGACTCCTGGAAGGCGTCGATGGCTTCCCAGTGCAGGGTTGCGCGACGCCCGTCGAGCAGCCCGGCCTCGGCCAGCACCACGCTGCCGGTATCGATGCCGCCGAGGGTCACACCGTTGCGGTCGAGCTTGCGCAGCCACTGTACCAGCCGAGGAGTGACCGCCCGCAGCGGCTCGAAACCAGCCACCACGAACAGCAGGTCGCCCTTCTCCAGCGGCTCCAGCGCGCCGTCGCTGTTCACCGACATGCCATTGCTGGCCAGCACCGGGCCGCCGTCGGCGCTGAGCACGTGCCAGCGGTAGAGGTCGGCGTGGAAGCGGTTGGCCACTCGCAATGGCTCCACGGCGGAAACGAAGCCCATTACCGAGAAGCCGGGCAGCAGGAGGAACCAGAAGTCCTGGGACATGGGGAGCTCCATGGTCGAGGTTGCGCAGCCTGTGTGTAGCGCAGGCCTGCCGCGCTTGGCAATGGTCAGGTCGCTGCAGTGCAAGAGCTGGTCGCCGCAGTGCGTTTCGCCGCGGCGCCGCCTGCGTACCTTGGTCGCCAGGACCAGCCCCGGGAGGGGCCGGCACCGACCTCGCAGAAAAACAACCAATAGCCGCACGAGGGGAGACCGATGAAGACGACGATTCGCCAGCTGGGCTGCGCCCTGCTGATCCTGGCCAGTGGCGCCGCCCTGGCCGCCGAACCCGAGCAGTGCCGCACGGTGCGCCTGGGCACGGTGAACTGGACCGACGTGGTCGCCAGCAGCGCCGTGGCCGAAGCCTTGCTCGATGGCCTGGGCTACCAGGTGAAGCAGACCAGCGCCTCGCAACAGATCGTCCTGGCCGGCCTGGCCGACAAGCAGCTGGACCTGTTCCTCGGTTACTGGCAACCGACCATGCAACCGGTCGCCAGGCCTTACCTGGACAAAGGCCGGATCGAAGTGATCGAACCGCCGACCCTGGCCGACGCGCAGTCCACCTATGCGGTGCCGCGCTACGTCGCCGAGGGCGGGCTGAAGACCTTCGCCGACATCGCCCGCTTCAAGGACAAGCTCGGCGGCCGCATCTACGCCATCGAGCCGGGCAGCGGCTCGAACCGCATCACCCGGAAGATGATCGACGACGACCGTTTCGGCCTGAAGGGCTTCCAGCTGGTGGAATCCAGCGAGGCCGGGATGCTCACGGCGGTGAAGCGGGCGATCAAGCGCAAGCAGTGGGTGGTGTTCTTCGGCTGGAAGCCGCATCCGATGAACCTGCAGATCGACATGGCCTACCTCACCGGCAGCGAGGATGTGTTCGGTCCCGACGAAGGCGCGGCCACCGTCTCCACCATGACCGCCGCCGGCTACCAGGCGCAGTGCGGCAATGTCGCCCGGCTGTTGCGCAACCTGCGTTTCAGCAGCGCTCAGGTCAGCCAGGTGATGGCGCCAATCCTCGAGCGCACCCAGCCCCTCGACGCCGCGCGCCAGTGGCTGAAGGCCAACCCCGAGCCACTGAAGGCCTGGCTGGAGGGCGTGAGCACCTTCGACGGCAAGGACGGCCTGGCCGCGCTCCAGGCCTCGCTGAAGTAACCCGCACCTATCCGTTCCGCCCGGCGCGACCGGGCGGGGCTTCGTACACCCCGAATACAGGGAGCTACCACCGTGAACCATGAAGTCATCGTCACCTGCGCGGTGACCGGCGCCGGCGATACCGTCGGCCGGCATCCGGCGATCCCGGTCACCCCCAAGCAGATTGCCGAGGCCGCCATCGAGGCGGCCAGGGCCGGCGCCACCGTCGCCCACTGCCACGTCCGTGATCCCGCCACCGGCAAGCCCAGCCGCGACGTGGCGCTGTACCGCGAAGTGGTCGAGCGGATCCGCGAGAGCGACACCGACGTGATCATCAACCTCACCGCCGGCATGGGCGGCGACCTGGAGATCGGCAAGGGCGAGCAGCCCCTGGAGTTCGGCGCCGGCACCGACCTGGTCGGCCCGCTGGAGCGGCTGAAGCACGTCGAGGAGCTGCTGCCGGAAATCTGCACCCTGGACTGCGGTACCCTCAACTTTGGCGACGGTGACTACATCTATGTCTCCACCCCGGCCCAGTTGCGCGCCGGCGCCCGGCGCATCACCGAACTGGGGGTCAAGGCCGAGCTGGAAATCTTCGATACCGGCCACCTCTGGTTCGCCAAGCAGATGCTCAAGGAAGGGTTGCTGGAGGACCCGCTGTTCCAGATCTGCCTGGGCATTCCCTGGGGCGCGCCGGCCGATACCACGACCATGAAGGCGATGGCCGACAACCTGCCGCCGGGGGCGACCTGGGCCGGCTTCGGCATCGGCCGCACGCAGATGCCGATGGTCGCCCAGGCCATGTTGCTGGGCGGCAACGTGCGGGTCGGCCTGGAGGACAACATCTGGCTGGACAAGGGCGTGCCGGCGAGCAACGGCAGCCTGGTGGAGCGCGCCATCGAGATCATCGAGCGCCTCGGCGGGCGCGCCCTGAGCCCGGCGGAAGGGCGCCGCAGGATGAACCTGAAGCCGCGCTGATTTCTTTCCCCCGCCCCGCAGGGGGCGGGAACAACCTCTGGAGATGTCCATGTCCTTCGTCACCGAGATCAAGACCTTCGCCGCCCTCGGTAGCGGCGTCATCGGCAGCGGCTGGATCGCCCGCGCCCTGGGCCACGGCCTCGACGTCGTCGCCTGGGATCCGGCGCCGGGCGCCGAAGCGGCGTTGCGCGCGCGTGTCGCCAACGCCTGGCCGGCCTTGCGCAAGCAGGGCCTGGCGCCCGGTGCGGCGCAGGAGCGCCTGCGCTTCGTCGCCAGCATCGAGGAATGCGTGGGCGACGCCGATTTCGTCCAGGAGAGCGCCCCCGAGCGGCTCGACCTGAAGCTCGACCTGCACGCCCGGATCAGCGCTGCGGCGCGGCCCGACGTGCTGATCGGTTCGTCCACCTCGGGCCTGCTGCCCAGCGAGTTCTACGCCGAGGCGAGCCACCCAGAGCGCTGTCTGGTCGGCCACCCGTTCAACCCGGTCTACCTGCTGCCGCTGGTGGAGGTGGTCGGCGGCGAACGCACCGCTGCCGAGGCCGTGCGGGCGGCGATGCGGGTCTACGAGTCGCTGGGCATGCGTCCGCTGCACGTACGCAAGGAAGTGCCCGGCTTCATCGCCGACCGCCTGCTCGAGGCGCTCTGGCGCGAGGCGTTGCACCTGGTCAACGACGGCGTGGCCACGACCGGCGAGATCGACGATGCGATCCGCTTCGGCGCCGGCCTGCGCTGGTCGTTCATGGGCACCTTCCTGACCTACACCCTGGCCGGCGGCAACGCCGGCATGCGCCACTTCATGGCGCAGTTCGGGCCGGCGCTGCAACTGCCCTGGACCTACCTGCCGGCGCCGGAACTCACCGAAGCCCTGATCGACCGGGTGGTGGAGGGCACCGCCGGGCAGCAGGGCGCGCGCAGCATCGCCGAACTCGAACGCTACCGCGACGACTGCCTGCTGGCGGTGCTCGGGGCGATCAGGGAAACCAAGGCCCGGCACGGCTTCGCCTTCGCCGAATGACCTGACGTGTCTTCCGCCCCGCCGGGCGGAGCGCAACCACGGAGCCTGCCATGAGCCAAGCCCTGACGACCTACGAAACGCCGGTCCTGCCCGAGTGGGTGGACTACAACGGCCACTTGCGCGACGCCTTCTACCTGTTGGTCTTCAGCTACGCCACCGACGCGCTGATGGCGCATATCGGCCTGGACAGCCAGAACCGCGAGGCCAGCGGACATTCGCTGTTCACCCTGGAATGCCACCTGAACTTCCTCCATGAGGTGAAGGAGGGCGCCAGGGTCGAGGTACGCACGCAACTGCTCGGCCACGACCGCAAGCGCCTGCATGTCCACCATGCCCTGTATCTGCCTGGCAGCGGGCAGGCGCTGGCGCTGAGCGAGCAGATGCTGCTCCATGTCAGCCTCGATGGCCCGCGCTCGGTGCCGTTCGAAGGCGAGGTGCTGGCGCGGGTCGAGGCGCTCGCCGAGGCGCATCGCGCGCTTCCCGTGCCGGAAGGCGTCGGCCGGGTGATCGGCCTGCCGCCGGTGCGCTGAGCGCGATGGCCGCGAAGTATCCGCTGTCTCCGGCGATGTGGCGCTTCGTCGAGCGCAGCCGGGCGTTCGCCAGCGACAGTCCGCGCCTGGATGCGCAACGCGCGGCCTACGCGCGGATGTGCAAGGCGTTCGCGCCGCCGCGCCCGGCCGGTTTGCTGGTGGTCGACTCCTGCTTGCCGGCCGCGCCGCCGGTGCGCGTGCGCCGCTATCGCCCCGAGCGCCCGGCACCGCCCGGCGGCTGGCCGGCGCTGCTCTACCTGCACGGTGGCGGCTGGATGCTCGGCGGCCTCGATTCACACGATTTCATCTGCGCCGACCTGGCGGCGCGCCTCGGCCTGCTGGTGCTGGCGGTGGATTACCGGCTGGCGCCGGAGCATCCGTTCCCGGCGGCCTTGCAGGACTGCCTGCGTGCCTGGCAGGCGCTGAGCCTGGGCGAGCTGGACGAAGCGCTGGACCCACGCCGCCTGCTGGTGGCCGGCGACAGCGCCGGCGGCAACCTGGCGGCGGCGCTGTGCCTGGCCCTGCGCGATGGCGGCGCGCCGTCTCCGGCCGCGCAGGTACTGGTCTACCCCTTGCTGTCCGCCGCGTCATCGCCCTCGCGGATCGACTACGTCGACGCGCCGTTGCTCGGCCTCGGCGATGTGCAGGCGTGCCTGGACGCCTACCTGCCGCTGGAGGGGCTGCGCGACCAGGCGCTGGCGCTGCCTTTGGAGGCGGCTGATTTCAGCGGCCTGCCGCCGGCCTTCGTGGCGGTCGCCGAGTTCGACCCGCTGCGCGACGACGGCGAGCGCTATTGCGCAGCGCTGCGGGCAGCGGGAGGGCAGGCGTGTTTCTACCCGGGGCGCGGGCTGGTCCATGGCTGCCTGCGCGGCCATGGCATCGACGAGGTGGAAGCCCTGCACGACGCTTTGCGCCAGGCCCTGCGGCACTCCCTGGCGGAAGGCTCAGGCGAGCGCCAGGCGGGTGAGGAAGCCACCGCCGAGCACCAGCCAGGCGAATAGCAGGGCGGCCAGCAGCAATGGCTTGAGGCCGGCGCGGCGGATCGCCGAGAGGTGCGTGCCGAGGCCGAGGCCGGCCATCGCCATGGCCAGGAGGAAGGTGTCGAGGTCGTTGACGTGACTGACCAGCGCTGGCGGCAGCTCGACCAGCGAATTGAGCCCGGCGACCAGCACGAAGCCGACGGCGAACCAGGGAATGGTGATCTTCGCCGCGCCGCTGTGCTGCCGGCGGTGTGCCTTGTCGCGTGCCAGCCAGGCCGAGAGCAGGATCAGGAAAGGCGCCAGCATCATCACCCGGACCATCTTGGCGATCACCGCGGTGTCCGCCGCCTCGATGCCGATCGAACGACCCGCGGCGACCACCTGGGCCACCTCGTGCACCGTGGCGCCGATGTATACGCCCCAGACGCCGGGGTCGCGCGGCAGCAGCCCGCAGTCCTGGTCGAGCTGGAACAGCGCCGGGTAGAGGAAGATGCCCAGGGTGCCGAACACCACCACGGTGGAGACCGCCACCGCGACCTGTTCGGCGCGGCCGCGCACCACCGGCTCGGTGGCCATTACCGCGGCGGCGCCGCAGATCGAGCTGCCGGCGCCGATCAGCAGGGTGGTGGTGCGGTCCAGGCCGAACAGCCGGGTGCCGAGCAGGCACGCCAGGCCGAAGGTGCTGGCGAGCATCAGGGCGTCCAGCAGCACGCCGTGCAATCCGACGCCGGCGATGTCCTGGAAGGTCAGGCGCAGGCCGTAGAGGATGATCCCGGCGCGCAGCAGGATCTGCTTGGAGAAGCCGACGCCGGCGGCGCTGCCGGCGGCGATCCGAGGGTACAGGGTGTTGCCGGCGACGATGCCGAGCACGATGGCCAGGGTCAGCGCGCTGATGCCGTTGTGCTGCAACCATTGCGAACGACCCAGGAGGATCGCCGCGCCGGCCAGGGCGGCGCTGAGCAGCAGGCCGGGGATGAGTTTCTGGACCTGGGCCAGGGGTCTGGTAGCGGTCTTGACGGGGAGGGTGTGCATCCTTCGCTCCTCAGGTGAGGTCACGGGACGCAGGTTAGGGAGCGGCAATGGATTTGTGAAACGAATAGTTTCTGTATTAAATACCTGAAAAACAGGTAGATCCTCCCATGGCCCTCAGTTTTCGTCAGCTCCAGATCTTCTGCGCGGTAGCTCGCAGCGGCAGCACCACGGCGGCGGCGGAATCCATCTCGCTGTCGCAGTCGGCCACCAGCGCCGCGCTCAATGAGCTGGAGTCGCAGCTTTCCACGCGCCTGTTCGACCGGGTCGGCAAGCGCCTGCAACTCAATGAGGTCGGCCGCCGCTTCCTGCCCCAGGCGTTGCGCCTGCTCGACGGCGTGGCGCAACTGGAGCAGCAGTTCGCGGCTTCCGCGGCGCCCCAGGCGAGCCTGACGGTGGCGGCCAGCAGCACCATCGGCAACTACGTGCTGCCACGCCTGCTGGCGTCCTTCGAACGCGAGCAACCGGGCGTGAGGGTCGACGCCAGCATCGGCAACACCGGTTCGGCGGTGCACGACGTGGTGACCTTCGCCGCGGACATCGGCCTCATCGAAGGTCCCTGCCACGAGCCCGGCCTGCGGGTGGAGCCCTGGCTCGAGGACAGCCTGATCGTGGTGGCGGCGCCCGGTCATCCGCTGGCCGCGCGCACCCAGGTTTCCCGCGAGGCCCTGCGCCGAGCGCGCTGGCTGCTGCGCGAGCCGGGCTCAGGGACGCGCGAGGAAGTCAGCCATGCCCTGCTGGGCCACCTGCACTACCTGGAAGACAGCCTCGACCTGGGCAGCTCCGAGGCGATCAAGCACAGCGTCGCCGCCGGGCTGGGCATCAGTTGCCTGTCGCGCTGGGTGGTCGAGGAACAGCTGGCCTCCGGCGCGCTGGTCGAGCTGCGCAGCAGCCTGCCACCGCTGCGCCGGCGCTTCTACATGCTGCGCCAGCGCGACAAGTTCCTCTCGCCGGGTTTCGAGCGTTTCTGGGAGCACTGCCGGGCCGGTCTCGCGGCCTGAGGGGCGGCGCGCCGGCACAAAAAAATCCCCCTGTCGCGCCCGACGCGCGAAGGGGGATGAAAAAGGAGCCAGGAACGGCCCTCAGTGTGAGCCTGGCGTCTTCCGCAAGCCGTGAGCTGCCTCGGAGGTCGCTGGGGAGGATTGTGGCGGTGTCGGCGAGCACTGGATTAGCCGAAAACGACCTGCCCATGCCCAGGCGGGACAGCCCCCTTGCCGGGAGCGGCGCGCGCTCAGCAGAATCGACGGCAATCCCCATCGAAGGAGCTGCCGCGATGATGCACGCCGATCTGATCGACCAGGACGATTTCCGCGAACGCCTGCAGGCGCTGGGCTTCAGCGTGCCGCCGGACGCGACTCCGGAGCAGGCCTGCGAATACGCCGTGCGCGGTCTCAGCCCGGAGCGCGCACAGGCGCTGCGACGGCTGGTGGAGGACATGCTCGGCGGCCCCGCCACGCTGCTGCCGGCAGTGCGCGAGGCGATCTCCCGGCAATTGCTGCCGGCGCTGGTGCCGCGCGGCTGAAGAGACGCTGCCCGCTCCCCTCACGGGAGCGGGCAGGAGCGCGCCGGGTCGCTCAGATCCTCACGCTGGCGAAGGTCGATTCCCCTTGCGCCTGGCTCAGGGCCGACAGCGCCGAGGAGTTGGGCATCAGCGCCAGGTCCTGCGGGATCGGCATCAGCACCACCGGCTGGCCCAGCGGCTGGCCCTGGCGCTCGTCGCGCGGCGGGATGCCGAAGTACTCGCGATAGCACTTGGAGAAGTGCGGGGTGGAGACGAAGCCGCAGACCGAGGCCACCTCGATGATCGACATGGAGGTCTGCTTGAGCAGCTGGCGCGCGCGGATCAGGCGCAGCTTCAGGTAGTAGCGCGACGGCGAGCAGTGCAGGTACTTCTGGAACAGGCGCTCGAGCTGGCGCCGCGAGACGTTGACGTAGACCGCCAGTTCGTCGAGGTCGATCGGTTCCTCCAGGTTCGCCTCCATCAGCGCGACGATCTCCTGCAACTTCGGCTGGTTGGTGCCGAGCATGTGCTTGAGCGGCACGCGCTGGTGGTCCTGCTCGTTGCGGATGCGCTCGTAGATGAACATCTCGGAGATCGCTGCCGACAGCTCGCGGCCATGCTCGCGGCCGATCAGGTGCAGCATCATGTCCATCGGCGCGGTGCCGCCGGAGGAGGTGAAGCGGTTGCGGTCTATCGAGAACAGACGGGTACTCATGGCTACCCGCGGGAAGGCTTCCTGCATCGCCGCCAGGCATTCCCAGTGCACGCTGCAATCGTAGCCGTCGAGCAGGCCGGCGCGGGCCAGCGCCCAACTGCCGGTGCACACCGCGCCGAGGCGCCGGCCCTGGCGGGCCTGGGCCTGGAGGAAGGTGACGTGCTCGCGGGTGACGCTGCGCTGGATGCCGACGCCGCCGCAGACGATCACGCAATCCACCGCCGGGGCGTTGTCGGTACCGGCGTCGGGGGTGATCTGCAGACCGTCGCTGGCCCAGACCTGGCGGCCGTCCAGGCTCAGCGTGTGCCAGCGGTAGAGTTCGCGCCCCGAGAGCTGGTTGGCCATGCGCAGCGGCTCCACTGCCGATGCCAGGGAGATGAGGGTGAAATTGTCCAGCAGCAGGAAGCCGATGGACTGCGGATTTCGGTTCTGTGGTGGGACTCCGGGCGCGTACGTGGTCATGGGTGCATCTCCTCACGCTGAGCAAGCAGGCCTCGATCAGAGGCTCTTTTATGATTGTTGGTATTGCCGGCTGGCCTGGGCCACGCCGTGCCGTTGCTTGTTACCAGAGCAAGGCAAATGCCATGCCTATGTTGATTGGGCGTTCAATTAAAAAAGTCCGAAGGCTTTAGCTCGGGATTTTCCATCGGACCTGGCGGAATGGCGGCAACGGAGACGATTGGCGCGCGTCGCGCGCTTGAGCATTTCGGTAGCACCAGGGCGGCGCCCGGCGAGGGGGCGGGGGAGCGGCCCTGGCGACAAATGTAACGATGGGCGGCGATCCGTTACGCCGGAGTGTGCCGGATGGCGACCGCCCGGTCACGCGTCATATGCGCCAAAAAGTGGCGCCTTGATCGTTTCGTGAGCAATTCCGGTTCAGCATTCGATGGCGTTGACCGCCAGGCCTCCGCGCGAGGTTTCCTTGTATTTGTCGTGCATGTCGGCGCCGGTGTCGCGCATTGTGCGGATCACCTTGTCCAGCGAGATGAAATGCTGGCCGTCGCCGCGCAAGGCCATCTGCGCCGCATTGATGGCCTTCACCGCGGCGATCGCGTTGCGCTCGATGCAGGGCACCTGGACCAGCCCGCCGACCGGGTCGCAAGTCAGCCCGAGGTTGTGCTCCAGGCCGATCTCGGCGGCGTTCTCGACCTGTGCCGGGGTGGCGCCGAGGACCTCCGCCAGGCCGGCGGCGGCCATCGCGCAGGCCGAGCCGACCTCGCCCTGGCAGCCGACCTCGGCGCCGGAGATCGAGGCGTTCTTCTTGCACAGGATGCCCACCGCGGCGGCGGCCAGCAGATAGTCGACGACGTCGTGGTCCCGGGCGTCGGGATTGAACTTCATGTAGTAGTGCAGTACCGCCGGGATGATCCCCGCCGCGCCGTTGGTCGGCGCGGTGACCATGCGCCCGCCGGCGGCGTTCTCCTCGTTCACCGCCAGGGCGAACAGGTTGACCCATTCCATGGCGCTGAGGGTCGAGCCGATCACGTTGGGCTTGCCGATCTCCTGCAGGTTGCGGTGCAGGCGCGCGGCGCGACGCTGCACGTTGAGCCCGCCGGGGAGGATGCCTTCGTTGCGCAGGCCGTTGTCGACGCAGTCGCGCATCGCCTGCCAGATGCGCCGCAGGCCTTCGCGGATGTCGGTCTCGCTGCGCCAGGTGCGTTCGTTGGCCAGCATCAGCTCGGATACCCGCAGGTTGTGCCGCTTGCACAGCAGCAACAGTTCCTCGGCGCTGGAGAAGTCGTAGGGCAGCACCGTGTGGTCCTGGTCGAGCTGGCCGGAGGCGGCCTGCCCGGCGTCGACCACGAAGCCGCCACCGACCGAGTAGTAGGTTTCCTGGTGCAGTTCGCCCTGTTCGCCGTAGGCGACCAGGGTCATGGCGTTGGGGTGGTAGGGCAGGTTCTCGTCGAGCAGGCGCATGTCGCGCACCCAGTCGAACGCTACCGGGAAGCTCCCGTCCAGTTGCAGCAGGCCGCTGTCGAGCAGGGCGGCCATGCGCGGGGCGATCTGCGTCGGGTCGATGCGGTCCGGCCATTCGCCCATCAGGCCCATGATCACCGCGCGATCGGTGCCGTGGCCGACGCCGGTGGCAGACAGCGAGCCGTACAGGCGCACCTCGAGGCGGCGTACCGCCGGCAGCGCCTGGCGTTGGCGCAGGGCGGCGGTGAACAGCGCGGCGGCGCGCATCGGGCCGACGGTGTGCGAACTGGACGGGCCGATACCGATCTTGAAAAGGTCGAACACACTGATAGCCATGCCGGCCTCCGGGAATACCGCGGCATCCATGCCTGCGTAGTGGGGGTGGCGGCTCCTCCGCCCGCGTTTCCTGCGCATCATCGGGCTTTCCCCGGGGCGGGCCGCATCCGCCACCGACCCGGCCATGTCCAAAAGCGCCGCGTTCGCGCATGGAGCGGGGAACCTCCGTGGCCGCCGGGCGTCTGCACCTGCGCGGTGGCGAAATGCGAACGGGCTCGCGCCGCTCTGAAAACGGCATCCGCCGGTCGCCGGCAAAGGCCACTATGATTGAATGCGACACAGCGGGTACTGAATGCGACCCCGCCTGCACTGGTTGCGACCCACCCGGTAGGCGACGGATGCGTCCTGTTTCATGATCGTTCACGAATTGCCCGCTGAGGGCCGCAACCGGTCGGCCCGCTACAGACAGACCGCCGCGCCTTCCGGGGCAGCGCCGGCGCCTTACCCTGCAGAGGAGTTCGCTATGAAAGGTTGCAAGTCTTGGCTGCTGGTCGTGTCTTTATGCGCACCGCTGGCAGCCCAGGCCGCGGAGCCCGAATCCTGTGGGTCGGTGCGTTTCGCCGATGTCGGCTGGACCGACATCACCGTGACCACCGCCGTCACCCGCCAGGTCCTCGAGTCCCTCGGCTACAAGACCAGGGTCAATCTGCTCTCGGTGCCGGTGACCTACCGCTCCCTGGCCAACAACGACCTCGATGTGTTCCTGGGCAACTGGATGCCCACCATGACCAACGACATCAAGCAGTACGCCGAGAAAGGCACGGTCGAGACGCTGCGCGCCAATCTGGAGGGTGCCAAGTACACTCTGGCGGTTCCCCAGTACGTCTACGAGGGCGGCCTGCGCAGCTTCGCCGATATCGCGAAGTTCTCCGACAAGCTGGGCAACAAGATCTACGGCATCGAGCCGGGCAACGACGGCAACCGCGTCGCCCAGAGCATGATCGACAAGAACGCCTTCGAGCTGGGCAGGTTCAAGCTGGTGGAATCGAGCGAGGCGGGCATGCTCTCGCAGGTGCAGCGGGCGATCCGGCGCAACCAGTGGGTGGTGTTCCTCGGCTGGGAGCCGCACCCGATGAATACGCGCTTCCAGATGAAGTACCTGGAAGGCGGCGACGACTTCTTCGGCCCCAACTATGGCGGCGCGACCATCTACACCAACGTGCGCAAGGGCTACGCCCAGGAATGCGCCAACGTCGGCCGGCTGTTGAAGAACCTCAGCTTCACCCTCGAGATGGAGAACAAGCTGATGGATGCCGTACTCAACGACAACAAGAAACCCGAGGAAGCCGCTAAGGCCTGGTTGAAGGACCACCCGGAACAGCTCGATGCCTGGCTGGCCGGCGTCACCACGCGCGACGGGCAGCCTGCCGCGGCTGCGGCCAAGCTGGCCTTCGCCAAGTAGGCGACCGGTCGTTCATTTCCCGCTCTTGATGGACCCTGATTATGTTCCTGACTGATCACAAGCTCCCGCTGGGAGAGCAGATCGCCGGTTTCGTCGACTGGCTGACCCTGCATGGCGCATCGTTCTTCGACAAGGTTTCCGACACCCTGGAATTTCTCATCCACGGCGTCACCAACGGACTGCTCTGGTTCAACCCGCTGGTGCTGATCGCCCTGCTGGTGGGGCTGGTGCACGTCATTCAGCGCAGTTGGGGGCTGACCGTGTTCGCCCTGGCCTCGCTGCTGCTGATCCTCAACCTGGGCTACTGGCAGGAGACCATGGAAACCCTCGCCCAGGTGATATTCGCCACCCTGGTGTGCATCGCCGTCGGCGTGCCGCTGGGGATCGTCGCCGCGCACAAGCCGTGGTTCTACACCGCGCTGCGGCCGCTGCTGGACCTGATGCAGACGGTGCCGACCTTCGTCTACCTGATCCCGACCCTGACCCTGTTCGGCCTCGGTGTGGTGCCGGGGCTGATCTCCACGGTGATCTTCGCCGTCGCCGCGCCGATCCGCCTGACCTGCCTGGGTATCCAGGACGTGCCGGCGGAGCTGCTCGACGCCGGCAAGGCCTTCGGCTGCTCGCGCTGGCAACTGCTGACGCGCATCGAGCTGCCGCATGCGATGCCGAGCATCGCCGCCGGCATCACCCAATGCATCATGCTCTCCCTGTCGATGGTGGTGATCGCCGCGCTGGTCGGCGCCGATGGCCTCGGCAAGCCGGTGGTGAACGCGCTGAACACCGCCGACATCTCCCTCGGCTTCGAAGCCGGCCTGGCCATCGTCCTGCTCGCCATCCTGCTCGACCGGGTGTGCAAGCAGCGCGCCGTGAAGGGGAAATAAGCCATGACCGCGATCCGATTCGACCACGTGGACGTCATCTTCGGCACCCACACCAAGGAAGCCCTGAAGCTCCTCGACCAGGGCCTCGGCCGCGCCGAGATCCTCAAGCGCACCGGCCAGGTGCTCGGCGTCGAGGACGCCTGCCTGGACGTCAACCGCGGCGAGATCTGCGTGCTGATGGGGCTTTCCGGCTCCGGCAAGTCGAGCCTGCTGCGCTGCATCAACGGCCTGAACAAGGTCAGCCGCGGCAAGCTGCTGATCGAGCACGAAGGTTCGCAGGTGGACATCGCCAACTGCTCGCCGGCGACCCTCAAGGCGATGCGCACCAAGCGCATCGCCATGGTGTTCCAGAAGTTCGCCCTGATGCCCTGGCTGACGGTGGCCGAGAACGTCGGTTTCGGCCTGGAGATGCAGGGCCGCCCGGCCGCCGAGCGGAAGAAACTGATCGACGAGAAGCTCGAGCTGGTCGGCCTCTCGCAGTGGCGCGACAAGCGTCCCGACTCGCTCTCCGGCGGCATGCAGCAGCGCGTCGGCCTGGCCCGCGCGCTGGCGATGGACGGCGACATCCTGCTGATGGACGAACCCTTCTCCGCCCTCGACCCGCTGATCCGCCAGCAATTGCAGGACGAACTGCTGGTGCTGCAACGGCAACTGCACAAGACCATCGTGTTCGTCAGCCACGACCTCGACGAGGCGCTGAAGATCGGCACCCGTATCGCGATCATGAAGGACGGCCGGATCATCCAGCACGGCAGGCCGGAAGAGATCGTGCTGAGCCCGGCGGACGACTACGTGCGTACCTTCGTCGCCCATACCAACCCGCTCAACGTGCTGTGCGGGCAGAGCCTGATGCGTGGCCTCGACCAGTGCATCCGGCAGAACGACGAGATCTGCTTCGACCAGGGCCGCGACTGCTGGATCGGCCTGAGCGAAGGCGACGTGCTCAAGGGCGCGCGCCAGGGCGGCAACGTCATCGACCTGCAACGCTGGCGCCAGGGCGACCCGGTGGAGAAGCTGCGCCGCGAACCGACCCTGGTGGATGTCAGCATCCGCATGCGCGATGCCTTGCAGATCCGCTACCAGACCGGCCACAAGCTGGTCCTGCAGGAGCAGGACAGGGTGGTCGGGGTGCTCGGCGACAGCGAGCTGTATCACGCGCTGCTGGGCAAGAACCTCGGCTGACTCCCGCCACGGCCCCCTCCGGGGCCGCTTCGAATGCCCGGCGCTGCCGGGCATTCGCGTTTATCCTCCGCGCTTTTTCCGTCTGCTCTTCCTTTCGCGCGCTTCCTCCGGCATGCGCCGGGCGACCGGGAGGCACGAAAGAAAGGCCCGGCGAAACGCCGGGCCGAGTACGCACCTGACTGGAGAGGGCGCCCGAGCGGCGCCGGACTTCAGGTCTGCGGCTGGGTTGGCGCCGGCACCGGCTGGTAGGTGCGGCGGTCGCCGACCTGGGCCTCGTAGTCGGCGCGCATGGCCTTGTGCAGGCCGAACATGAACAGGATCAGCACCGCCGAGAACGGCAGCCCGGCGAGCACCACGACGGTCTGCATCGCCGTGAAGTTGCCGGCGAACAGCAGGCCGATGGTGACTACCGTGACGACGGCCGACCAGAGGATGCGCAGCCAGTTCGGCGCGTCCTCGTCCAGCTCGCCGCCGCTGCGCGAGAGATTGGCCAGCATCACCGAGCCGGAATCCGCCGGGGTGAGGAACAGCACGAAGCCGACGAAGATCGACAGGCCGATGACGATCTTCGACAGCGGATAGTGTTCCAGCAGCAGGTAGATCGACATAGACGGCTGCTCCAGCGCGGCCTTGCCGAGATCGGTCGCGCCGTGGTTCATCACCAGATCCAGGGCGCTGTTGCCGAATACCGACAGCCAGGCCAGGGTGAAGCCCAGCGGGATCAGCAGTACCCCGCAGACCAGTTCGCGTACGCTGCGGCCCCGGGAGATGCGGGCGATGAACATGCCGACGAAGGGCGCCCAGGAAATCCACCAGGCCCAGTAGAACAGGGTCCACAGGCCCAGCCATTCCTCGCTCTTGCCAGCGCCGGCGCCGGTGTAGACGTAGAGGTCGAAGGTCTTCAGCACCAGGCCGTCGAGATAGTCGCCGAGGTTCTGCACGAAGCCGTTGAGCAGTTCCAGGGTCGAACCGCAGACCAGCACGAACACCAGCAGCGAGCTGAACAGCACGATGTTCAGGTTGGACAGCCGGCGGATGCCTTTCTCGATGCCGGACACCGCCGCCAGCGTGGCGACCAGGCTCATCACCAGGATCACCGCCAGCAGGGTGCCCTTGCTGTGCGGGATGCCGGTGAGGTACTCGAGACCGGACGACACCTGCAGGGCGCCGATGCCCAGGTTGGTCACCAGCCCGAGGAGGGTGACGAAGATACCGAAGCAATCCACCGCGTGGCCCGCGGCGCCTTTCACCCAGCGTTCGCCGAGGATCGGATAGAGCGCCGAGCGCAACGCCAGCGGCTGGCGATGGCGGTAGGCGAAGTAACCGACGGCGAGGCCGACCAGGGCATAGATCGCCCAGCCGTGCAGGCCCCAGTGGAGGAAGGTCAGTTGCAGCGCCTGGCGCGCCGCCTGAGGGCTGCCGGGAACGCCTTCGGGTGGGTGGTAGAGGTGGTCGATCGGCTCGGAGGCGGCGAAGTAGAGCAGCGAGATGCCGATCCCGGAGGAGAACAGCATGCCGGCCCAGGCGCCGTAGCTGAAGTCCGGCTTCTCGTGGTCCTCGCCGAGCTTGAGGGTGCCGAAGCGCGAGAAGGCGATCCAGACCACGAAGAACAGGTAGGCACCGATGGCCAGCATGTAGTACCAGCCGAAGCTGTGCGACAGCCACGCCTGGATGCGGCCGAGCAAGGCTCCGGCGCTATCGGGATAGAGGATGAGGGCGGCGGTCAGAACCAGGATCAGTGCGGTCGAGCCGAAGAACACGATCGGGTTCAGACGTACCTGCTCGTTTGTTTTTATTGGCGAAGCAGTACTCATTGGAGGATGACCCCATGGCAGTGAAAGCATGGCGGCTTATGGCCGCGGACTACAGACACAGCATTGCCACCCCACTTGAAGCCCGGATTCTGCGATCCTTGGCGGACTTCGGCGACGAGGTGATGAACGGCGCGGGCCAGGTTGCACGCAGGCTGGGAGCCGCTCATGGACGCCGAGCTTATTCTTAGTTGATTGAACGTTCAATAAAAACAAAATAGACTGGCCACCAATGACGTCGGTCGGTGCCCGCACGCACCCATCGACGAGAGGAGATAGCAATGCCCAAGGTCGGTATGCAGCCCATCCGCCGCTCGCAACTGATTCACGCCACCCTGGAGGCGGTCGATCAGGTCGGCATGGGAGACGCCAGCATCGCCCTGATAGCCCGCCTGGCGGGTGTTTCCAACGGCATCATCAGCCACTACTTCCAGGACAAGAACGGCTTGCTGGAAGCGACCATGCGGCACCTGCTCAGCGCCTTGAGCAAGGCCGTGCGCGAACGCCGCGCGGCGCTCTACGACGACAGCCCGAGGGCGCACCTGCGAGCGATCGTCGAAGGCAACTTCGACGACAGCCAGGTCAATGGTCCGGCAATGAAGACCTGGCTGGCGTTCTGGGCGACCAGCATGCACCAGCCGGCACTGCGTCGATTGCAGCGGGTCAACGACCATCGCCTGTATTCGAACCTGTGCTACCAGTTCCGCCGCCAGCTTTCGGCGGACGACGCCCGCGCCGCGGCACGCGGCCTGGCGGCCCTGATCGACGGCCTGTGGTTGCGTGGCGCGCTGACCGGCGACGCCTTCGACACCGACGAGGCCCTGAACATCGCTTACGACTACCTCGACCAGCAGTTGGCAAAACAGTCGGGGTAGGGACGAAAACCCCTGCGGCGCCGCCTTGCGCCTGCGATACCGATAAGAGAGGACTGCAACATGGCCCGATTCGAAGAACAGAAGCTCTACATTGGCGGTCGCTACGTGGAGGCCAGCAGTGGCGCCACCTTCGAGACCATCAACCCGGCCAATGGCGAAGTGCTCGCCAAGGTCCAGCGGGCTTCCAGGGAAGACGTCGAGCGGGCCGTGCAGAGCGCCGTCGAAGGGCAGAAGGTGTGGGCGGCGATGACCGCCATGCAACGCTCGCGCATCCTCCGTCGCGCCGTCGACCTCCTCCGCGAGCGCAACGACGAACTGGCCGCCCTGGAAACCCTGGATACCGGCAAGCCGCTGGCGGAAACCCGCGCGGTGGACATCGTCACCGGCGCCGACGTGCTCGAGTACTACGCGGGCCTGGTCCCGGCCATCGAAGGCGAGCAGATTCCGCTGCGCGAAACCAGTTTCGTCTACACCCGCCGCGAGCCGCTGGGGGTGGTCGCCGGCATCGGCGCCTGGAACTACCCGGTGCAGATCGCCCTGTGGAAATCCGCCCCGGCCCTCGCTGCCGGCAACGCGATGATCTTCAAGCCCAGCGAGGTCACCCCGCTGACCGCCCTCAAGCTGGCCGAGATCTACACCGAGGCCGGCGTGCCGGACGGCGTGTTCAACGTGCTCACCGGCAGCGGACGCGAAGTCGGCCAGTGGCTGACCGAGCACCCGCTGATCGAGAAGATATCCTTCACCGGCGGCACCTCCACCGGCAAGAAGGTCATGGCCAGCGCCTCCAGCTCGTCGCTGAAGGAAGTGACCATGGAACTGGGTGGCAAGTCCCCGCTGATCATCTTCCCCGACGCCGACCTCGACCGCGCCGCCGACATCGCCGTCATGGCCAACTTCTTCAGCTCCGGCCAGGTCTGCACCAACGGCACCCGGGTATTCATCCACCGTTCCCAGCAGGCCCGCTTCGAAGCCAAGGTACTGGAGCGCGTGCAGCGCATCCGTCTCGGCGACCCGCAGGACGAGAACACCAACTTCGGCCCGCTGGTCAGCTTCCCGCACATGGAAAGCGTGCTCGGCTACATCGAGTCCGGCAAGGCGCAGAAGGCTCGCCTGCTGTGCGGCGGCGAACGGGTGACCGAGGGGGCGTTCGGCAATGGCGCCTACGTCGCGCCGACCGTGTTCACCGATTGCCGCGACGACATGACCATCGTCCGCGAGGAAATCTTCGGGCCGGTGATGAGCATTCTGGTCTACGACGACGAGGACGAGGCGATCCGCCGCGCCAACGACACCGAGTACGGCCTCGCCGCCGGCGTCGTGACCCAGGACCTGGCCCGCGCCCACCGCGCCATCCATCGCCTGGAAGCCGGCATCTGCTGGATCAATACCTGGGGCGAGTCGCCGGCGGAAATGCCGGTCGGCGGTTACAAGCAATCCGGTGTCGGTCGCGAGAACGGCCTGACCACCCTGGCTCACTACACTCGCATCAAGTCCGTGCAAGTGGAGCTGGGCGACTACGCCTCGGTGTTCTGAGCCTCGACGCAGCGCTCGAATCCCTAACCAGGCCGGTCCCAGGCAACGCTCCCTGACACCGGCCATTCCGAACTTCCAGACACCGGCGCGCCAGCGTCGCGGCCGGTGTCATGCCGAGAAAAGAGGAAGGCCTGCATGTCCCAGGAATTCGACTACATCATCATCGGAGCCGGCTCCGCCGGTAACGTACTCGCTACCCGCCTCACCGAAGACGCTGACGTCAGCGTCCTGCTGCTCGAGGCCGGCGGTCCCGACTACCGCTTCGATTTCCGCACCCAGATGCCGGCGGCCCTGGCCTTCCCGCTGCAGGGGCGGCGCTACAACTGGGCCTACGAGACCGACCCCGAGCCCTACATGAACAACCGTCGCATGGAGTGCGGCCGCGGCAAGGGCCTGGGCGGCTCCTCGCTGATCAACGGCATGTGCTACATCCGCGGCAATGCCCTGGACTTCGACGGCTGGGCCAAGGAGCCGGGCCTGGAGGACTGGAGCTACCTCGACTGCCTGCCGTACTTCCGCAAGGCGGAAACCCGCGACATCGGTCCCAACGACTACCATGGCGGCGACGGCCCGGTCAGCGTGACCACGCCGAAGGCCGGCAACAACCCGCTGTTCCATGCGATGGTCGAGGCCGGCGTGCAGGCCGGCTATCCGCGAACCGAAGACCTCAACGGCTACCAGCAGGAAGGCTTCGGCCCCATGGACCGCACCGTGACCCCGGAGGGCCGTCGCGCTGCCACCGGGCGCGGCTACCTGGACCAGGCCCGCGGCCGGCCCAACCTGACCATCGTCACCCACGCGCTGAGCGACCGCATCCTGTTCAGCGGCAAGCGCGCCATTGGCGTCTCCTACCTGGTCGGCAACGGCGACAATCCGGTCACCGCCCACGCCCGTCGCGAAGTGCTGGTATGCAGCGGCGCGATCGCCTCGCCGCAATTGCTGCAACGCTCCGGCGTCGGCCCGGCGGCCCTGCTGCGCGACCTGGACATCCCGGTGGTGCATGACCTGCCTGGCGTTGGCGCCAACCTGCAGGATCACCTGGAACTCTACCTGCAATACGCCTGCAAGCAGCCGGTGTCGATCTACCCGGCGACCAAATGGTGGAACCAGCCGGCCATCGGCGCCCAGTGGCTGTTCCTCGGCAAGGGCCTCGGCGCCAGCAACCAGTTCGAGGCCGGCGGCTTCATCCGTACCCGCGAGGCGTTCGAATGGCCGAACATCCAGTTCCATTTCCTCCCGGTGGCGATCAACTACAACGGCAGCAAGGGCGTGCAGGAGCATGGCTTCCAGGCGCACATGGGCTCGATGCGCTCGCCGAGCCGCGGGCGCATCCACCTGAAGTCCAGGGACCCGCGCCAGCATCCGAGCATCCTGTTCAACTACATGTCCCACGAGCAGGACTGGCAGGAGTTCCGCGACGGCATTCGGCTGACCCGCGAGATCATGAACCAGCCGGCGCTGGACCCCTATCGTGGCCGCGAGTTGAGCCCGGGCGTGAACGTGCAGTCGGACGCCGAGCTCGACGAGTTCATCCGCAACCATGCGGAGACCGCTTTCCACCCTTCCTGCTCGTGCAAGATGGGGAGCGACGACATGGCGGTGGTCGATGGCCAGGGGCGGGTCCATGGCATGGAAGGGCTGCGAGTGGTGGATGCGTCGATCATGCCGCTGATCATCACCGGCAACCTCAATGCCACCACCATCATGATGGCCGAGAAGATCGCCGACCGGATCCGCGGTCGCCAGCCACTGCCGCGCAGCACGGCGAAGTACTACGTGGCCGGGGATGCGCCGGTACGCGGCAAGCCCATGCGGGCCTGAGGAACGCGCAAACAAGAACGCCGGCGATAGCCGGCGTTCCTGCTTCTAGCCCCGGCGTGGCGGGACCGGGCGGGTGCGCCCGCTGCCATCGATGGCGACGAACACGAACACCGCCTCGGTGACCTTGCGCCATTCGCTGGACAGCGGGTCGTCGCTCCACACCTCGACCAGCATGCGGATCGAGCTGCGACCGACTTCCAGGGTCTGGGTATAGAAGGAAAGCTGGGCACCGACCGCGACCGGCACCATGAAGGCCATGCGGTCGATGGCGACGGTGGCGATACGGCCGCCGGCGATCTTGCTGGCCATGGCGGTTCCCGCCAGGTCCATCTGGGATACCAGCCAACCGCCGTAGATATCGCCGAAACCGTTGGTTTCGCGCGGCAGCGCGGTAATCTGCAAGGCCAGGTCTCCCTGGGGAATGGGGTCTTCTTGTTCAAGCTCGATCATAGGTAAGGGCCTCGTGCCCCCCGGATTTCTTGTTCAAGCGCGGTTTAGGGGAAAACTCTCCCAAAACGCCTGCCGGTGCAAGGTCTTGGGACAGCTTTCAGAGGCGCCGGGGCATTATATAGAGGAGTAGGGCGGCCGACGACCGCCCGGTTCTCTCTTCGACCGACTGTGTGGACATTCGTCGATTTGCTATGGTTTCGCTCCTGCGTCCCCGGGTCGCAGGTCGACACGCCTGCCGGTCGAACCCCGCTCATGCTTGCTGAACGAATAAAGAGAACAATCCCGACATGCCATCCGCGAATGCTCCCGAGGCGCCGGCCCAGCGTCCATTGACCCGCAGCGACTACAAGACCCTGTCCCTCTCCGCCCTGGGCGGAGCGCTGGAGTTCTACGACTTCATCATCTTCGTGTTCTTCGCCACCGTGGTCGGCAAGCTGTTCTTCCCGGCGGACATGCCGGAATGGCTGCGTCAGTTGCAAACCTTCGGCTTGTTCGCCGCCGGCTACCTGGCGCGGCCGCTGGGTGGGGTGATCATGGCCCACTTCGGCGACCTGCTCGGGCGCAAGCGCATGTTCACCCTGAGCATCTTCATGATGGCGGTGCCGACCCTGATCATGGGGTTGTTGCCGACCTACGCGCAGATCGGCATCTGGGCGCCGCTGGCGCTGCTCCTGCTGCGGGTGGTCCAGGGTGCCGCCATCGGTGGCGAGGTGCCGGGCGCCTGGGTGTTCGTCGCCGAGCATGTACCGGCGCGGCATGTCGGTTATGCCTGCGGGACGCTGACTTCCGGCCTGACGGCGGGCATCCTGCTGGGCTCGCTGGTGGCTACTGCGATCAATAGCTTCTATAGCGCGACAGAGGTGCAGGA